>CALMZT010000911.1 GCA_937870805.1 uncultured Chloroflexota bacterium | reverse complement strand
TGCCTGACGATAAAGTTTGATCGCCTCGATTTTACGGTTTGCGCGCAGTTCCTCTTCAACATGTGCCTGCCAATCACCGCTTAACATCGGCACGCCAGCGGATTGCCCACTGAGCAGACGTTCCTTAAGCTCCTGATATTCGTCTGTCGTCAGCGCGCCCGACTGAAACAGTGAAAATAGGCGTTCCAGTTCTGAGGTAATATTCTGTGTGGAGATGCTGCGCTTGGGCTTTTCATCTTCTTCGGCGAGTGATTTGGAAAAGCGTGATACAAAAAAGCCTGCCAACAGCGCCACACCCACGAGCACGGCTACCACTTCAATCGCTATCGTCATGGTTTCCTCGCAATCCCAATCTGGTTCACGCCCATACTCAGCGGCGTCCATGTGGTGCGCGTCAGCACTTGCGCCAGCGCGGGCAAACCGAACATACCGAACTGAACCGCCTTCGGAATGATCGGTAGATAGGGCACATCCCACAACCCATCCCCAAAGTGCTTGACCATCTTTAAGCCGTTGGCTTCGCACCATGCGCGCCACTGCTGCGGCGGATGAACGTTGATGTGCGTCTTATCCTTGCCGATGGCGTCGTTCTCGCGGTCTTTGAAGCGGCGCAAACTGTAATCTGGCTGTGGCGTGGCAAACAAAAAGATGCCTCCGGGCTTCAGCAAATCAGCCACTTGCCGAATCGTGCCCTGCGGATCAGGCAGATGCTCCACCAGATGCAGCGCGACGACAGCGCTGAATGTGCCTTTGTCGAAGCGGCTCAAGTCTGTGGCGTCCATCTGGTAGGCTTCGGCTTTTGGCGCGTTGAGCTTGGTTTGTTCAATGCTGTAGTCGATCAAATCAATGCCGATGCAGTGGAAATCATCTTGCAGCAAGCCGAGCAGATGCCCCAAGCCGCAGCCCATTTCCAGCAGATTGCCGCCATCATTGGGCGCATAACGTTTCACGAGTGCCGTGTAGTAACGGCGCGCGAACCAGTACATGCTGAAGCGTCCTAAGCCGCGATCAGCATAATTCCATTTTTCAAAGTATTCGCGTGTGTAGTGTTCGCGGGGTGCTTGTTGACTCATCGTGATGAGCTATAAGCAATGAATAATGAGCCTGTTTTCGACTCACTGCTCATGGCCCACTGCTCGTTGCTCCTCTAAATCGGTCTCACCGTCTGAGACGTCAAATCGTACAGATCAAAGGTCAAATTCGATAGGTGCAGCACTCCATAGCTGTGCGAGGACGCGCGCACGCTGCTAAAAGTGTACAAAGAGCCGGGATTGACCACACAGCCACGACTCACCTTCACGTACATCGGCATATGTGTATGCCCGGTAATCAGCACATCGGCGTTCAGTGTTGAGAGCATCATGTTGAGCAGCGTTTCCGAAATGTGATCACGATACAAGCCCCACATGTTGTTGCCGGGCTTGCCATGACACATAAAGAGATTACGCCCGCCGTATGAACCTTTCCAGTCCACAGGCAGATTTTTCAGGTAAGCTGCATTGTGCGACGACAATCCATAAAACCATTCGTCGTGATTACCGCGCACCGTTGGAATGGCGCACTCACGTACCAAATCCACCACACGCTCTGGCTCTGGTCCGCGTCCTACCAGATCACCTGCACAGAGGATGAGGTCAACTCTATGTTCCCCTTCTAACCGTTCGAGTGCTGTCTTTAAGGCGTTATAGTCTCCATGAATATCCGATATTAATCCTATATCCATCCCACGAACCTTGGTCATGTCATAATAACTATATTATACGTCCTTTCATGGAAAACTTCTGTATCTTACTTGGAATTCGAAGGTTCAATTTTTTGTTAAGGAGTTCCATTGAAAGTCGTGTAGAGCTGTTTGACGCCCGCCACAAAGTCATTTTTGCCACCTTGCGCGGGATGGCGCACCTTCGTATGAGGAATGCCCATTTCGCTGAGGGTACTGTCACCGACGTTGCCCACAGCGATGATGTGCTGCGGCGTGAACATCTCCAACATTTCTTGCAAAAACGTCCTGCCAAGTAGGACTTCACTTCTTAGCGGCTTGCGGTTGGTCAGGGGTTGCTCAACCAGATGCGGGTGAAATGGGAAACTGCTCCAGATCAGCGGCGTTTGTCCAATATCTGCCAGCGTTTGCCAGACAATCGTGGCACTTTGTTCGCCCTGAATATGGGCAAATTTCGGTTCGGGAATGTCCTGATAACCGCGCTGTCTACCAAGCATTTCTAATGCAGGCACACCTTCAAGCAGCAGTTTGCGGCTGGTGACTGGAATACCTGTCAAGCGAGAGCCGCGATACCCTGGTGCTTCCATCACCAGCATCAGCGACGATTTGCGCTCTGCAATCTGACGCAAATACAACAGTAGATTGATGCGGCGAATGTCGTTGAAGGGAATGCCATAGGCGTACTGGTTGTAAGTGTTGGGTGTAGCGCGCGTTTGTGCGAGACGTTCGACAAAGCTCCGTAATTGATTATCATTCATCGTGTTTACCATCCAACAGTTCCAGTAGTCCATCAGGATACAGTGGAGCGCCACTTTCACGGAAGAAACTCAACGGTTTCCACATCGCACGAAATGCGCCTAACTCGTCGTCATCTTCATGTCCCTCAAGTCCCTCACGCTCATAGATTGTTGTATCAACTAACTTGCCATCGTACACCAACACAAGCTCGTGTCCGATGTCGCCGGTGAAGATGA
>CALMZT010000910.1 GCA_937870805.1 uncultured Chloroflexota bacterium | reverse complement strand
GCTTTGAGCAAAATCTGTGCCTGTTTTTGTATTGGCTAATAGCTAACGACTAACAGCTATTGACTTGGAAACTGGTTACTGACAACTGACTACTTTACTCAAATCGTAGCGCATCTATCGGCTTCATTCGTGCCGCGCGGCTGGCCGGATATAAACCAAAGAAAATGCCGATGAAGCTGCTTACCGCCGTTGCCAGTACAATCGCATCCGCGCTTACCGATAAAGTCAGGTTGGGTACAAGCGCCGTGCCTAAAAGAGTGGCAAGCCAACCCAACCCAACCCCAATCGCCCCACCCAGGATCGACAGCACCAGGCTCTCGATCAAAAACTGCGTCAGAATATCGCTCCCCCGCGCGCCGACGGCCTTACGCAAGCCGATTTCGCGCGTGCGTTCTGTGACCGTCACGAGCATGATATTCATAATCCCGATGCCACCGACGATGAGCGAAATCCCCGCAATCAAGCCTAAAAACACCGTCAGCAGCCCCGTAACGCTTCCGAGACTTTCTAACAAGTCCGCTTGTGTGAAAATCGTGAAGTTGTCCTCATCGCGGAAGCTGATGTTGCGTTCCTCGCGCAGTGTCGAGCGCATCTCCTGCGCGGCAGACTCCACGCTTTCGGCATCCCGCGCTTGCACCAGAATCAGCGATACGGGGCGCGCACCCGATAAGTTACGATCACCACTGAGGCGCACCTGTGCGGTAATCAGCGGTACGACGATGACGTTATCAGCATCCGAGCCAGGCGGACCTAAACCCCCACCGCTGCCCTGTTCATTCAGCACGCCGATCACGGTAAAGCGCACCCCGCCGACTCGAATCGTTTGCCCAATGGGATACGTATCAGGAAATAAATTCTCAATGACCGTTCTGCCGATGATGGCAACGCGCGCGAGGCTGTCGAATTCCTCCTGATCAAAGAAGCGTCCTTCAATCACTGTTCGATTGACAATCTCTGTATACGTTAGTGTCACACCCTGAACGGTTGCGCGGGCTTCACGTCCCTCAACGGAAATCGTGCGCGTCAAATTCAACTGTGGCATGACAGCGATAGCATCGGGCACACGGTAACTATCTGCGAGTGCATCAGCTTCCGACTGTGTAAGACGTGTCAAGCGTCCGTTGGCGTCAGGCACGCCGATGACGATGAGCAGATTCGTGCCGATGTTGGCAAATTGGTTCAACACAAACGACTGTACCGCCTCACCTACTGACACAAGGATAATCACTGCCGCAACACCAATCGTGATGCCCAGCATTGTTAGCACAGTGCGCAGCTTGTTACTGCCCAAGCCGCTGAAGGCAACACGAATGTTTTCAAAAATGGTGGACATGGATTATCTCAGTTGGATAAGTTCCCGTTTACGTTTTATAACCATCTTCATACGCTCAAATTTAGAACAAATATGCTATAATCCGATACACATTCACAACCGATTGTTTAGAACTTTAATTTTCTGAAAACTGATAACTGACAACTTGCAGGTTCACAACTGACCGAACACCCTCATAAATGTCAGTCAATCGTTTTACCGACCTGACAGGTTCACACATGTGACACATTCGA
>CALMZT010000909.1 GCA_937870805.1 uncultured Chloroflexota bacterium | reverse complement strand
ACCGTCGTAGGGGCTGTAGTGCTGCGGCTGTCCGTGAGCGTCGTATTCGTAAAACATGCGCGGGAACAGCAGCGCGCGATAAAACGCCGAATAGAAGGTGCGGCGCTGCGAGTCATCGTCGGTTTCAATCTCGATTTGGCTCAAAAGGCTGTCCCACTGCTGCGCGGCTTCAGCCTTCACGTCTTCAAAACTTTTCGCGCCGACTTCACTTTGCAGATTGAGCAGCGCTTGTTCCATGCTGATAAACGATGTGGCGATTTTTAAGGTGACAGGCTGCCCGGACTGTGCGCCGAAACGCACGTAACCCCCTGCGCGCTTCCCCGCTAATGTCGTCTGCTCTGGCAGCGTGTTTTCACCTTCAAACACGCCGTATTCGGTGAAGGCAATATCAATTTCTGCGACGAAATAACAGGCGAAGTTGTCGGGCACGCCGCCGCGATTGGCATTCGTTTGCCCCATCATGCGCCTGTTCTCAGCATCGACCCTGATATTGGTATCGCCCGCATAAGGTTCGATGATGATGCAGGCATCGTCCGTTGTTGGGAAGGTGAAGCGCAGCACGGCGCAGCGCTCCGTCGGCGTGACTTCCATGTGAGTGTTATAACGGCACAGATAGGCGCTGTAGTAATGAGGATAGGCGACTTCTTCGCTGCGGCGAAAGCCCGATGAGCGTTTTACCGCATCGGTAAACAGCCTGCCCACCAGTGGCATGATGACGAACTGCCCGTAATCGCCCATCCAAGGAGACGCCTGATGGGTACAGCGAATGCCCTGCAAACGGTGGTCAGACTGTTTGTAGAACCAGCGATCTTCGCTGGTTTGCGGCGACCAGAAGCTCATGCCAAAAGGTCGAGCAATCGCCGGATAAGTATTGCCCGTCGAGAAGTCAAATTGTGAGTCGCTGCCTTGCAGTGGGTTGGCGTAGGTGACAAGATTCATGGACGGATGCCTTCGTTTAGCAGGGTATGATGAACTATGATGAGTTTAATGCATTTTAAGTCATTCATGCGGATATCTCGCCAGAGAGTGACAAACGTGTCCGACATTAAAATAGATTTAGTGAGGGAAACAAGTAGCGAAACACTCGCGTCTTACCTCACCCCAAACCCCTCTCCATGACGGAAAGCTTATTGAAAGCAAAGTTGCGTGGTCATGGAGAGGGGCTTAAAACGCCCGACGTTATGGAAACGAGCACCAGAAAGCGGGCGCACACGTCGGTGCGCCCCTACAAACAACGCTGAAATTTGAACTCAACTGTATAACTTCTAATATGATGAGTTTATAACTTATGTGCATAATGGATATTAGAAAATGATCACATTGCGCAGCGAATGCCCTTGTTCCAGCGCCGCAATCGCGTCGTTGATTTGTTCAAGTGGATAATGGGCAGTAATCAGTTCATCCAGTTTCAAGCGTCCTTCGCGGTACATCGTGACCAAACGCGGCACATCCACACGCAAACGCGCCGAACCCATCCAACTGGTGAGGATGCGGCTTTCGTTCCAGATCAACATCGAAACGGGCAGCGTGAGGGGTACTGAACCCGCCAGCCCGACGATGACCACCGCGCCCGCCTTGCTCAACAGCGCAAAACTCTGTTCCAACGCCTTAGGACTGCCGACAGTCACGAATACGTAATCAGCGCCGCGTTTGTTCGTCAGCGAACGTGTGACATCGCGAAGATTTTCCTGCGTCGAGTTGACCGTATGCGTCGCACCGAAACTGCGCGCTGAGTCTAATTTTGTGTCGAGCACATCCACTGCGATAATGGGATAAGCGCCCGCTAACGCTGCACCCTGAACCGCATTCAACCCTACACCGCCACAGCCAATGACCACGACACTGTTACCGGGTCTCACCTGTGCTGTGTTGATGACCGCGCCTACGCCTGTAATGACCCCGCACGCCAGCAGCGACGCTTTATCGTAAGCAATATCGTCCGAAATCGGCACAACCTGCGATTGATCGACAATACAGTATTCGGCAAATGCGCCGACGCGCGTCCCATGCCGCAGCGCTTGACCCTGCTGATTATGCAAGCGGCTGTTCTGGTCGAGCACCCACTGCGCTTCGCAATTGTTCGGCGCTCCCATCGTACAGGAATAACAGCGCCCGCAGGAACGCAGCAGCGAAACCACCACACGGTCTCCGGGTTTCGTGAGCGTCACACCTGCGCCGACTTCCTCAACAACGCCTGCCGCTTCGTGTCCGGCAACGACGGGCACTGTGCCGCCGAACTCGCCTTTGATGAGGTGAATATCGGAATGACAGATGGCAGTTGCCGCCACGCGCACTTTGACTTCACCCACTTGCGGCGGATCAATCACAACGTCTTCAATCACCAGCGGCTCACCATAGGTATAACAAACTGCGGCTTTCATTGAGGTCTCTCCTTCTATAAGTTCACAAGGGTAGGTATTTTATGGAGTGATGTTGAGCGTTCGCTATGACCTCACCCTAAATCCCGCCGCTTCGCTTACCCCATGCGCGAACGTAACAGGAAGTGAGCGTGTGCGGCGGGAGAGGGACTTCAAGACTCGTTTGCTGAGCATTTGAGCATCAAAGTAGGCTTAAAAGTTGAGCCATTTGGGCACTATTTGAGGTAAGCATTAAAAACCCACCCTCGTAAGCCCCAAAACGTTTGGCGTTGTGTCGTGAAATCAAACACACAAAATCCAGTTTCACTAAAGTTATGGAAAAATCAAAACGAACACGAATGATTTACCTCAACAATGGGCTTAAGCCCATTGTTCGCAGTTGATTTCTCCATTAGTATCGGACAAGCCTATAAGGGGTATTGTAACGTGCTGGTCTGCGTTGTGCCTTGTCATTATCGGTCAAGATTATCAGGTAGCGCTGTTGGATCTTGGCAATGGAGTTGTCGAGACGTATTTTGCGCCGAGCGAATCGATCACTTTTCCTGTTCAATGGCGCTGGGAGTAACGGTGTATTGTGGTTCTTCGCGCCGATCATTGCCCGCTTGTTTGCTTAACATCATTAGAGGTCATTTGAAAAGTTTGCTGTGCCATACAACCCCTCTCCCCGCCAGCGGAGAGAGGGAGTAAAACGGGTTGTCCAGGCAGTGGAGACTTGCAACAAAGTCGCATAATGCACCTTTTCAAATGGCTTCTTAGAACGATCACGGACGAAAGCCCGTAATGCGATAGAGTGTGCCCGTGATGCGCGTGCGTCCTGTGGGTCCCATGATCGGGCGTCCCGGCGTGCCCTGCCCCGCAGACACGTAGAGCGCGCCATCGCGGTAGGTGATGTTGGTCGGCGCGTCCAGCCCTTGTGCCAACAGTCTCGGACTGCTGCCATCTACCGGATACATCGTTACGCGCCCACTGAAACGGGGATAGCCTCCGGCGTCGGGCGGCGCATCACGATCAAACAACGGAAAGGCACGCGGCATCACGGCGGCAGCCCAACCCGTCGCCAATTCAACGACGTAGATGTTGCCCGCGTCATCAATGGCGACATCCACCGCCGTTGTCAGTCCAACGATCTCATCGTGCCACTCACCTGTCTGCGGATTGAGGCGAACGATGCGTGCATCTTCGGGCATGTAGGCGATGACCGTGCCAAAATAATCACGAATTTGACCGGAAAACAGCGCGACCAGTAGTTCACCTGTGCGTGGGTCGCGCGCCAACCCTGACGGAACTGCCTGCTGTCCATGCGCCAGTGAGGGAAATTCAATCATCGGTGTGACAACACCATCGAGCGTTACGGCGCTGATGCGATTCCAGCCGCTTTCCGCTATATACAATACATCGGCGTCCGGGTCATAAACGAGCGCGTTGTTGGTCACGCTGCGCACGGCGATTTCGTAGCGGCGCCATTCGGGAGCAGGCGTTAAGCCCAGGATGGCGATGCCGCGCGAACTACCATCGGGCACGTAGCCGCCGAGAGGGTCATCCTGCGTATAAAAGACGCGCCCATCTGCCAGCAGCGACACGTCGCCCAAACCGCCGACTTCATCCTGCCCTGTGCCGTAATGTGTCAGGGTGTTGTAGCCGCCGACACAGCACATCACCATCGTGCGTTCGTCCGCGTCGTCAAAATCACCATCGTTGTTGACATCGCTGAAAATGCGAATGTGTCCGCCTGTGTCCTGGTCGCCTGCGCCATCGCCAGCTTCAGCCACCAGCAGCCGTCCGTCGGGGAAGACCGCGACGCCGCGCGGGTTGCGTAAATCAGTTGCAACTGTCGTCACGGTGATTTGCTGGGGAGGCGCGCTTTTTGGCAGCAGCAGCGTTAAGATGACACAGATCGGCAGCAGCAAAATAGCGATGAGGATGTTTCGGCGCATCGGATAACCTTATATTGATTGCTGCGCCGATTGTAGCGCTTCAACATTAAATTTCACCCTTGTAGCTCTATGCGATCTGCCCGCGAATCCGATCAGGTAGAAACGCCGACAGTGCTAAGCTAAACACCCACAACCACTGCGCCGCTAACCAGATTGCCGCGACGGCAAAGATCAGAATGAACCAAATCATATCCGTTGGGTGAAGCCCGATGCCAAGCATGACCAGCGTGATGATGAACCACAACACTCCTGACACGACGCCTAAGCTCATGCCCCAATGTGGCAGTAAGCCTGTTGCGTGAGCGATGCGCGAATTGAGCGCAATCCACAAACCAAATGTGCCGCCGAGATAGATATTCTGCCAACCTAAGGTCAAGTCGCCATTCGGTTGTTGACGCAGCAGCATGAAAATCGCGATGCCGATGATTAAACATCCGAGCGTCAGTAGGAAGATACGGTTGCTGCGGCGCGCGTCACGCTGACGGCAGGCAATATGCAGCAGGATTGAAACAGGCACCATCAGAAACTGACCACTCACCATCAACCCGCCATCAAACCAGCCCTGCTCTGTGCGATTCAACAGCGATATGCTGAACAGAATCGCGCACAACAGCGCCCCGCCCCCTGCAATTTGTAACGCACGCTTGCCTTGCATTGTGAATGCTCCTAAAACATCGTGTGCATGAAACTGCGGTGAGAAACGCGCATCGCACGCACCCCAGATAATGTCGCTCACATCGAAAAACGAGAGCTTATGTTCTTCCAGCAGCGCGCGGAATTCTTCTCCGTAGCGGGTGCGCCACACGCGCGGATATAAACTGAGCAGCCAATCCACAAGTTTCATGACTGTGCCGACAGTCGTTCTAAGCCAGCGCCCGTCAGCCGATGCCAGCGCACAAGCTGCTCCTGCAAAAATACTTTGCCTTCTGAGGTCAACTGATAAGGGCGGCGACGGTCTTCAGCAGGCAGCGCTTCGATCAACGCGCGCTCCTCTAAGCGGGACAGCGCAGCGTACAGCGTGCCGGGACCAAGTCGTATCCCCGATAACTGGGCAATATCTTCCATCATGGCGTAACCGTGCTTCGCGCCGTCCGCGAGGCTGATGAGAATTAGCAGCGCAGGATCGGCAAAGCGACCAAACTCAGATAGATTCATAGGATACCTTTATTTCGTGACGCGATATATCGTCAAACGATATAATAAATGCAAATGAGGTTTGTTGTCAAGCAGACCTGTACCTTGTCTCAGGGCAATCGCATCAAATTTATGGACAAATCAGTTAGATTGCTAACAATGGGCTTAAGCCCATTGTCCTGAACAGATTGTTAGTGTTTATTTTGA
>CALMZT010000908.1 GCA_937870805.1 uncultured Chloroflexota bacterium | reverse complement strand
GACCCCTATCGGCACGCTGATTCCCGGCGCGACGCAAATTGCAGGCAGCGCGACAGATCCTTCGGGCTATATGCTGCCCTATTCTGGCTGCGAGACACTGCTGCGTGATCGCGGCGATCTGGTGATTACTCTGCGCGAACAATTCGGGTTGGGATGCCGCATTGCAACCAATAATGACATTTTCCGTTTGCAGCCTGCACCGTCAGGGTTTATTCAACGGGGCACGATCTTCAATGTCACGGCTTATGTCAATGGCAGAGGCGCACCTTCGACGGATGCGTTTGTTGCCGCTGTCACACACTGCATCATTGCCGACCCGAATGATCTCAATCGCGGCGTGATTGGTCTCGCCTGGGATTTTCCGCGTAACTGGCAGTTGCAAACGACACTGCGCTACAACAACTTCATTTGTGCGGAACTGCTGCATCCCGGCTACATCACCTATTTTATTCCAGCATCCTAAAGGAGAGGGCAGCGCTCAATGCGCGTTGAAACAAATCAGAAACTCGTAGACCGGAACCGACAGATTGCGCAAACACTGGTATTTTTCAGCTTTGCCTTTCTGATCGGTATTTTCTTTCTCGCCAATCTGCCGCTGTTTTCGCCGCAAACGCAGATTGATATGACTTTATATTCGATACTACCCTGGCTGATTTTGCCGCTGGGTTTCATCCCGACGCTGATCTCCGCGCGCATGACGAATCTCTGGATACGCCGCCCGCGACCAGAGTTAGTGATCCGCGAAGGGTTGAAGGGCTTGAGCAACAAGAGCGTGCTGTACAACTACTTTCACTTCCCATCGCGGCATGTGCTGATTTGCCCGCAGGGAGTGTTCGCTATCGTCACGCGCTATCAGGATGGCAATTTCAGCGTCAACGGCGACCAATGGAAGACGAATATTCCTCTGTTTAGCCGTTTGCTGCGCGTCATGCGTTCGGAGCAGATCGGCAATCCCACCAACGACGCCATCACCGCCGCAGCACACGTCAAGAAACTGATTGCGCCCATCGCGCCGGACGTGGAAGTGCAGCCGTTGATTGTCTTCGTTAACCCGCGCGTGCAGTTGGAGATCGCTGATCCTGTTGTGCCTGTTGTCTTTCCTTACGACAACATGGAACCCAACCTGAAAGATTTTTTGCGTGAGGGGAAAAACACGAAGAAGCTTGCTAACAATGATCTCCTCGCGCTGGTCAACGCCTTTGAAGAAGCCACCCTTCCCAAGGCTGCCAAAGCGAAAGCTAAAGTCAATCAAAGCGCATAAAGCGTCATCAGAATCAAAACGAGGGGCATTTACCCCTCGTTATTTTTTGCTGTGGTTGTGGAATTTAGCGCGCGGCGTTCTCATGCTCAACGTGACGTGTTGCCAGTTGGTGGTCACTGCGGCGTGCGTGTTCAATCGTGCGTACTGTTGCGCTCAATTCCTGGCGGCGCGCAGAAACCAGTGCATTCACCAGTTTAGTCTGTACCGTCAGCGCGTCGGTCAGCACGTCGATTTTGCGGTGCAAATCGGCGATTTCTACTTCGCTCTTGAGGTTGACCTGGTAATCGTTCTCCGCCATCGCACGATCTTTTACCGCCTGGCGGTTTTGCGCCATCAAAATGACAGGCGCTTGCAAAGCTGCTAAGGTGCTCAAAGTCAGATTGAGCAGGATAAACGGAAATGGGTCAAAGGCGTTGGCACCCATGTATACGTTGAGGGCAATCCAACCCAACATGATAAACCCGAAAATGATGATGAACGTCCAGCTACCCGCCAACTTTGCCAGTTTATCTGCTAAACGTTGACCGAGGGTCGAACTTTCGTCAATTTCTTCATACACATCGTCGGTAACGGTGTGTGAACGCAAATCACGGATCAGCGCCTGTGCTTCCGGGCTGAGAAGGCTGTCCAGTTCTTCGATTTCTGAAATGAGTTCCTGAACACGCTCATCAGCGTCGGTATCAGGCACGGCAGCCACCATACGATCAAGCAGGAGGTCGTTGTACATTGTGGTTTCTCCATATCACGCTGTTAAGTATGTACCTAAAAGAGCATACATACTGGCGAACAAGTATTTGGTTGTTGCGCCTCAGTCAGCGGGTTGCCCTCTACACGAGGGTCGGCAATAACGCGGGGAGCTTGTCCCCGGTTCGCCAAATTTGGAGAAAAAGTGGGGAAGTTAGCTCACAGCCACGCTACTGCCGCCAGCTAAGGGAGGCAGTGAGTTGTTACTACTAGGGCTGTCCATAACTTTTCTTTTGAACGTTACGAAATGTTGCGTCTAAATCGCTTTAGACATTTTCATCATACACCCTTTTAAAGTTTTGTAAACCCCTTAAAAACGGTGAATTTGTGAATTTTCCTTAGGGAAAAATCAATCAAAAAGCCCGCCTGAAACTGCCCAGCACGGGCTATTGAGAACATTATACTGAAGTACTCAAACAGACGATTTAATAGTCGTCTTCATCTTCCTCAAATTCTTCGTCCTCATCGTCAAAGTAGTCATCGTCGTCGTCGTAGAGGTCATCCTCTTCGTCGAGTTCATCAATGTCATAACCTTCGTCGTCGATGAAATCTTCCTCTTCTTCAAAGACTTCTTCCTCTTCTTCGTCCTCGAATTCCTCTTCGAATTCTTCTTCCTCTTCAAATAAATCTTCTTCGAGTTCATCGTCCTGAGCGTAAACCGTCACGGGGTATAAATCATTCATAGTCACCCTGCCCTGTGCTTAAACAATAGCGAATTGCGCGCGTATTTTAGCACGGTCTTTGAAAATGTGAACCATGAGATTTCCGTAAGTTTATGCTAATTGTCATATTAGCCCTGCGCCATCTTAAGGAAATATTGATGCACACGGTTATCCTCGGTCAATTCAGGGTGAAAGGCAGTGGCTAAAAGGTGTCCCTGCCGCGCCGCGACGATCTGGTCACCTTTCAGCGCCGCCAATATTTCAACCTTGTCATCGGCTGCGGTTGCTACTGGCGCGCGGATAAACACCGCATGGAACGGTTCATCGCCAATGCCCTTAATCGGCAGGTCAACTTCAAAGCTGTCGATTTGCCGTCCAAAAGCGTTTCGATTGACTTTAATATCCATCGCTCCAAGAATCGGCTGACGATCAGTGCCGATATCCTTTGCCAGAAAAATCATGCCCGCACACGTTCCCCATGTCGGGCGTGAGTTAGCGAAATTACGCAGTGGCTCTATCAACCCAAATTCCGTCGCCAGCTTGCCGATGGTGGTACTTTCGCCGCCGGGAATAATCAGCCCATCCAACCCCTCCAGATCACCCGGCAAGCGTACTTCGCGGGTATCTGCGCCGAGCTTACGCAGGATCTTCACATGTTCAATAAATGCACCTTGCAGCGCCAATACACCAATCGTGGTCATTACGAGTCCTCAGTTGTTCGTGTTGAATACAATATGTTCTTATCGTTGCTTAGGGAGAAAGGAGAATCAAGGGGCGATTAAGTCCAAGTTGTCCCAAACAAAAAGGCGTTCGTACAACGCCCTCTGTTTGTTCAGTTGAAAAGTGAATGAACAGAAATTCACGCTTCCGGCATATAGATGCTGACCGCCGCGACTTGTTCGGTAGCGCCATTGGTCTTGGCAAAGGCAACCAATTTGTCACACGCTGATTGCGCATAAGGTTCCTCGCTCAAAAACTTGAGGATATTTTCCTCATTCGCGAAGCGCCACAAATTTTCACTGCACAGCAAAATTTTGGCATCCACAGGCAGCGGATGGCTGGAGTTTTCGATGTCGGGGTCTGTCGCTTGACCCAGAGAAGAAGCCAGCGTTTTGGCATCTTCTTTGGTTTGATCTTTAGTGATCTGTTTAATCGTTTTACCAGTCACGATATAGGCGCGCGTGTTGCCGACATGCACGATGTAGGCTGTGCCTTTGTAGACCATAATTGCCGTGAGCGAAGCAACGTCAGTCTGTTTCTCGTTAGAAGTATACGTATGAATTGCCTTATTTGCTTTTTTCGCCATTTCCAGCATGGCATCAGAGATTTTCAGTGAATTCTCATCAGATAATATTGACCCATAAATACCGCTGTACGCCATCGCTGCCTGCTGAATTGCCATCCCTGCAACTTTTTTAGGATTGCCACCCTCTTTCTCGGCAACGCCCGCCGCAATGGCAAACAAGCCACAGTCGGTCACAGAATTATGGCTGTTCATCGCCGAGACGATGCAGGCGCAGGCATCCGCGCGCTCATTCTTGTCATCTAAGCCATTGTCAATTGCCTGCCCGAAAGTGATGTGCGTATTGGTCATCTTGTTCAATATTCCTATGTAACACGCCGATTATAACGGGCATGTCGCTGCCCGACTTCTATACTATTACAAAACATTATCATCACACAAGTCGCTCGATGAGCTTTTTCGCTTCTTCAGTGACTTGATCTTTCCATTTGAACTGCCGCTGCACCCACAGCGCATCTTTATAATTTTCGTCAAGTCGTATCAGCAAGCCCCACAGTCTGTCTGCTTCCTTCATCTGTCCCAAAGCGTGATCGACTACTGCCAAACACGCTAGAATCGCTAAATCGCCCGGACGCAGGTTGTTAGCGCTTTTAAAGTCCAACAGCGCTTGTTCGTAATGCTCTTGCGCCAAATACAACATCGCACGTGCAATAAAAGCGTCCGTATCGCGGGGGGTGATGCGAAGAGCTTTGTCTAAATCAACCAAAGCGCCGTCCGTATCAGCCCTTTCACG
>CALMZT010000907.1 GCA_937870805.1 uncultured Chloroflexota bacterium | reverse complement strand
AACACGAATGATTTACCTCAACAATGGGCTTAAGCCCATTGTTCGCAGTCTAATTGATTTCTCCATTAGGATGTCGCAAGCAGCATATGATGTCATCATCGTCGGTGGACGCCCTGCGGGAGCCACTCTCGCTATTCGTCTTGCTCAGCAGTAGTTGAAGGTACTGGTGATAGATCGCGCGACCTTTCCCAGCGCGCCCGCCGTTGCCAGTAGTCCATTTATCTACGACACATCAATGCGGATGTTGGACGAGATCGGCATGATTACTGAACTGAAAGGCATACGTCAGGTTGAAAATGCCTACCGCGAAGCCTACGGGCAAGGGTGGGCGCTGACGGGCGATGCGTTCCACTACAAAGATCCCATCGATGGTCAGGGGATTTACGATGCTTTGAACGAAAGTAAGCTGCTTGCTGAAGCCATCATTGAATGGAAAAAAGGCAATCTCACATGGGAACAGGCGGGCGCGATGTACAAGGAAAAAGCGTGGGCAGCGACTTACCCCATGTTCAACATGACGGTGCAGCGTGTCAAGCGTGAGGTGCATACCTTCCCGCCAAAGTTGATTATCAATACCCTGATACGCTGGCTGTTGAACGACCCAGCGTATCAGAGAACGTTTCTGCGGGCGTTGGCGCGCGTCGAAGCCCCCTCGACAGTACCGAGCACTCCTAGCCTGGGAGCGATCTGGCGCGGCATATTGAGTTCACTTCCTGCGCGCAGCAAGCGTCAAGAGGAGACTCCTGCGCTCAGTCCAGTGCAGTAGGCATAAAGCTCAGTTGCTTCAGTAGGGAAATGAAAAAGGGTATTCACTAGCGAATGCCCTTTTGAGTCCAGACGGAGTTATGGAGAAATCAATTAGACTGCGAACAATGGGCTTAAGCCCATTGTTGAGGTAAATCATTCGTGTTCGTTTTGATTTGTCCATTAGTAACCTAAAATGCGGGCAACGTCGGCGGCGGCTCTTTTGGCAGCGCCAATGACATGAGACAAGCGCGCGTCCTTTTCCACCAGCACAGCTAAGGAAGCACGTCCGGCTGGATAGACAACCATCACGCCTTCTTCGCCTTCCATCAGTAGACGTTCGAGTTCGCCCTGTGCAAGACGACCCAGCGTGCGCTCAGCAAGTCCGATCAACGTCGCAGACATCGCGGCGACCTGTGGGCTACTGGTAGGATTCTGATGAGGATTTTCATCATCGCCGGGTGGAAAGGCAGCCACCAGCAGTCCATCGTTGTTGACCACGACAGACGACTTGACCCCCGCCACCTCTTCATGCAGGGTTTTTAGGCAACGTTCTAAAACCTCATCCTTGTATTCCTGCGCCATACACCCTCTATCCACTTGCGCTTTAGATAACACTACACAGTATAGCCCAATATCGGCTGTTGCTCAATTGGGACGTACTAAGTTCCTATTTCAGATGCAAGGTAATGTAATGATAGCATGTTTTTAAGAGAGCGATAGCGCTAGCGGGTTGTATCTTCGTTAGCAAATTTCGCCAACAGATACTTTTCATCTTCCGACAGCTCTGCTTTCATCAACAAATCAGGACGGTTGCGCCATGTACGCCGTAGCGCCTGTTCACGCCGCCATGCCTCTATCGCGCTGTGATTGCCGCCTTGCAGCACCTCAGGCACCACCAGACCACGAAACACCGTCGGACGGGTGTAGTGTGGACCTTCCAAAACCCCATCGGCATGACTGTCACGCTCAGCCGCGCCTTCTGCGCCTAACACGCCGGGCAGCAGCCGCACGACGGCATCCATCACCACCATCGCCGCTAACTCGCCGCCTGTCAGCACGTAGTCGCCAATACTGATCTCGTCGGTGACTGCCAATTCCAGCACGCGCTCATCAATGCCTTCGTAGTGCCCGCAAAGAATGACTAAGCGTTCATGCTGCGCGAGTTCCTGGGCGATGGCGTGCGAAAACACGCGCCCCTGTGGTGACATATAGATCACAGGCGTTCCAGCAGGTGCGTCGTCAAGTGTTTCTTCAATCGCGCGCACCAGTACATCGGGCTTCATAATCATGCCACCGCCTCCGCCGTAAGGAATATCATCGGCGGTGCGATGCCGATCTGTCGTGAAATCACGGATGTCACGCACACGCAAATCAAGTGTGCCTATATCGCGCGCCTTCCACATCATGCTTTCGTTCATCGGCGTGAACATCGAAGGAAACAGAGTCAAAACGTCAATACGCATCAAAGCTAACCCTTATTCTTCGCCAGCCGCGCCTTCGCTTCTTTCAACAGTTTATCGCCGCTAATCATCTTCATGAGTGCTTTCGACCAACTGTAGCCTAAGCTGCGAACCAACGCGACGTAGGACTCATCCTTGAAAATGCTGCCTTCTTTTTCGTAGATGTCGATCAGTTCGGTTAACAGTTCGGCGTGTTTTGCGCCGCTCAGATATTCGCCCGCGACGCTGATGGCAATCAAAATCACATGTCCGCCTTGCTGTGTATCCCATTCGACGCCGCGCAGAAAGCGCAGAATCTCGTCGGTATGCTGTGCCGCTTCGCCCCACGTCACGCACAGCGTTTGCAGTGCCATCTTCGCCAGCTTCACATCGCCAGACTGCAAACACTTTTCAACCAGTTGGCGATAGCGCTTGTCCTTGCTCTCGCTGAGAATGTGCAGCAATGATGCGCGATCTAAAGCGGGACGACGCTTTTGCATCTCCCGCGCGATCTGGTCAATTTCCTCAGTTGTGAGTTTGCCACTGCTGGCGCGCTGTAGCAGGTCTTGGTAGTCCATAGCGGTTATTTTAGCGTAAATGACGACGCAATTCGCTATATTGGCATGGGAGTGCTGAACCTTGTGGATGCGTAGGGGCGCACCAATGTGTGCGCCCGACCTATATATCCGTGAAAATCACCACTCCCTATTGGCATACAGACAAATTCTCAAAGCAATCTGTGCGTCAAATCCATTACAATGTGAGGTATTTGATAGTTTTCTTCATGCCAATGGGAAGATAGAAAAATGTTTTTGTTGGGTAAATTACATCACGAGGTTGTCTTTCAGCGGCGCGTGCGTGCGCTCGTCCGTGCTTTGTCTCCGCTTCTGGAGGGCGGCGATGTGCTTGATGTAGGCAGCGGCAATGGCATGTTATCGCACCTTATCATGCAGCAGCGCCCGGACGTGAAAATTAGCGGATTAGATGTTCATCTGCGCGAAGAAAGCTATGTCCCCACCGTACATTATGATGGACAGACGATCCCTTATCCTGATGGATCATTTTCGCGTGTGATGCTCGTTGATGTCCTTCACCATACAGATGATCCTGTTCATATGCTGCGGGAGTGCCTGCGCGTTAGTCGGAAGGGAGTGGTTGTCAAAGATCACTTTTACAGCAACCCATTCGAGTACCAGATGTTGCGCTTTTTAGATTGGGTGGGGAATGCGCCGCATGGAGTTCGACTACCTTATAATTATTTCACCAGAACACAGTGGGCTGCATATTTACAGACGAGCAAATGCTATGAAATCCAACTGATGAACGCTGTACCCCATATGTATCCACCATTTTTTCAGCAGCTTATTGGACAACGCATCCAGTTCGTCGCACAGCTTGGAAAACTCGCATGACTCAAGAGGTTGAATTCACCATCTTAATGCCCTGTCTCAACGAGGCACAGACCCTCAAGACGTGTATCGTCAAAGCGTATGAAGGACTGGCAGCGGCGCAGGTGTCAGGTGAAGTGCTGATCGCTGATAACGGAAGCACCGATCATTCCCCCGAAATTGCGGAACGTGAAGGCGCACGAGTCGTTTACGTCTCGAAACGGGGTTATGGTGCGGCGCTGCTGGCGGGTATTCAGTCCGCTAAAGGTGAATATGTCATTATGGGGGATTCGGACGACAGTTACGACTGGTCTAAAATCCAGTCTTTCGTTGAGTACCTGCACGCAGGCTATGATGTTGTTATGGGGACGCGGCTGAAAGGCACGATCCTGCCCAATGCGATGCCACCACTGCACCGCTGGTTGGGCAATCCTGTATTAACTTTCATTGGCAATGTGCTCTTTGGAACACGCATCAGCGACTACCACTGTGGAATGCGTGGTTTTAAACGCGCTTCTGTCTTGCAAATCAATCTTCACACGCCGGGCATGGAATTCGCCACTGAATTTGTGGCGAAGGCGGCGCTGCATCGTTTGAAAATGACCGAAGTTCCCATCACCTATTACCCTGATGGACGTTCACGTCGCCCCCATCTGCGAACGTGGCAGGATGGCTGGCGGCATCTCAGCTTTATGCTGCTGCTTAGCCCGACATGGATTTTTCTTTATCCTGCGGCAGCAATGATGATCGTCGGACTGATCGTTTCGCTGCTCCTGCTGCCCGGACCTCTCTATATTGGCTCAATCGCTTTGGACATCCACACACTGCTTGTCTCAACCATGAGCATCGTCGTTGGTACACAGGTGATGACGCTGGGTGTTGTCGGACATGTTTTCAGCGTCAATTCCAAGATTTTGCTGCCGACTTATGTATCGCGCCTGGCAAGTCAAGGCAGCTTTTTGAGCACCGGGTTAGCCATAGGGACTGCACTGATTTTTATTGGCATATTCCCAACACTCCACGCGGTCAATTTGTGGGCAAGCGTCGACTTCGGCGCTTTGGACGCGCGACAGGCGCTGCGCTGATCGACGGCTACGAATCGCTCCGTCCGCTCGAGGCCGAGGAGCG
>CALMZT010000906.1 GCA_937870805.1 uncultured Chloroflexota bacterium | reverse complement strand
GCGGGCTGGGTTTGGGGTGAGGCTTGAAGCGTGCTAAAGCTTCAGGGTGTACTAAATGGCGCGTTTGTTGGTTAAGTATCATTTGGTCAGGCAGGTGCCCTAACAAAGCAATGTCTGCGCCTGCTTGCAGCGCAGCAGAAACACTGTTGAGCGCGCCAAACTGCGAAACGGCGTGCATATCCATCGCATCAGTGATAATCATCCCGTCAAAACCCATCTCTTGCCGCAGCAGTCCGTCCAGAATCGCTGTTGAGAGCGTCGCGGGTTGAGTAGTATCCAATGCATTGAACTGTATGTGCGCAGTCATTACCGCACCGACGCCAGCCGCGAGTGCTGCGCGGAATGGCACAAGTTCTACCGCATCCACGCGCTCCATCGTATGCATAATCACCGGCGACGTAAAGTGTGGGTCAATAGAGGTGTCTCCATGTCCGGGGAAGTGCTTGGCGGTAGCAATCACGCCTTCCGCTTGCAATCCGCGAATCAGTGCCGCACCCATTTCTGCCACAAGAGTCGGGTCATCGCCGAATGATCGCACGCCGATCACGGGATTTTCCGGGTTGATGTTCACGTCCAGCGAAGGTGCGAAGTTCATGTTGATGCCCATCGCCAGCAGTTCGCGTCCCAGCACACGCCCAGCTTGTTCGGCAAGCTGTGGGTCACGGGTTGCGCCGATAGCCATGTTGCCCGGCAGTTCTGTTGCGCCACCGCTGATAGCGATCAACTGCCCGCCTTCCTGGTCAATGCCGATGATCGGCGGCGCTAATCCACCGTCTTCAGCCGCCTTGCGCAGCGACAGACATAACTCGCGCAGTTGGGCAGGCGATTCAACGTTGTTGTGTTTGAATAGACAGAACGCGGGAATATATCCCTGCTGTACCGCTTCTAAGATTTCGGCGGGCGCTGTCATTCCACGAAAACTATGCATCAATTGGTGCATAGGGTTAACCTTCCTTAGAGCCGGTAAATGCAATACCTTCGATGAAATAACGCTGCGTCAATAGAAAGATGACCAGAACAGGCGTGACAAACAGTACACTGGCTGCCATCGCGTCCTGCCAGGGCAGCGGCGATACTTCCAGATTCAGCTTTTGCGCGATATAGACTGGAAGTGTAAGCAGTTCGGCGCGCTGCAAGTAGATCAACGGCTGAACAAGGTTGTTCCAACTACCAATAGTGAGCAGCACCGTTACGGTAGCAAGCGCCGGACGGGACAGCGGCATCACAATCAGCCACCAGATTTGCAGCGGATTTGCGCCGTCGATCATCGCGGCTTCGTCAAGTTCGCGCGGAATACCCATCATAAATTGGCGCAGCAAAAAGATCAGCGCTGCCCCGCCCGCGAAAAAGCCCGGCAGCGTGATTGGGTTGTACGTGCGCAGCCAGCCAAGGTTATAGAACAGCACGTACTGCGGTACGAGCGTTGCTTGATAAGGCAGCATTAACGTGCCCATCATCAGCGCGAAGACCACGCCACGACCTTTCCACTGCAAACGGCTGAAGGCGAAGGCGACGAAGGCAATGGATGATACAGTGCCTGCTAACACCATCGGCGTGATGAACAGCGAGTTCAAGTAGGCACGAATGAACGTCTCATCTTGGAATAACTTAAGATAGTTTTCCCACTGGGGTACGTCAGGCAGCAAGGTCAACTGCGGCTCTTGCACCTCTTCAATGGTCTTGAGAGATGTCCCTACCATCCACACAAGTGGGAACAGGAAGAACATCGATAGGGTCAGCAACACCGCATAGAGTAGGAACGTCCGAATGTAGCGCTGGATGTTTTGGGGAATGCTGAAGCCTGTCGATCTTGGAGCAGGAAGGGCTTTTGCTACAGTTGCCATGATAGTTATGCCTCGTAATTTACCCAGTTACTATAACGGAATTGCAGTGCGGTCAGCACGACGATGAGCACAACCAGAATCCATGATGCGGCTGCGCCTTGCCCAATCTCTAATTGGCGGAAAGTACGTTCATACAAGAAAAACGCTACCGATCTCAGCGTATCTGCGTTCGCTGGCGTTTGTAGGACAAAGACCGACTCGAACGTTTGCAGCGCGGCGATGGTGCCGATAATCAGGTTATAGAACAGCGCGGGTGTGATGAACGGGAAAGTGATACTGAAAAACTTTTGGAAACGGTTCGCGCCGTCTACTTCTGCGGACTCATACAGTACGCGCGGAACACTTTGCAGCGCCGCAAGGAAGATCAACATGCCTGCGCCAGCGCTCCATACAGTAATCATGATTAACGAGGGTTTTGCCCAGAGTTCGTTGCCCAACCACAAGGCGACGCGATTCGCTTCGGCGGCACGGCTACTGATGCCAACGACGTCGCGAAGATCCTG
>CALMZT010000905.1 GCA_937870805.1 uncultured Chloroflexota bacterium | reverse complement strand
GAATAACCGGTAATCGTCAGCAGCGCGGCGACGACGTTCAGCGACAGGTCGTAGCCGAAGAAGAACAGCAACGCGAGCGTGACCAGGATGTCGTGCAGCGTCGCGGCGATGGCGCCAATCGCAAACGCAAACCGGAACCGCAGGCCGATGTAGATGGTGATGCCGACGATTGACGCCAGCGTGGCGTAAATGCCCTTCAGCTGCAGGTCGCGGCCAATCACCGGGCCGACCGAATCGCGCTGCAGCACTTCGAATTGCCCGAGATTGCCGCCTTGAAGGGCGGAGAGCACCTCCTGGCCCGCGCGCTCGAGGTCGTCGCCTTCGCCTTCCACCTGCGGCAGGCGGATCAGCCATTCGCGTTCGCCCGGGTCGCCGTACGGCTGAATCACCTTGTCGCCGGCAATCGAGTCGAGCGACCGCCGCACGGCGTCTTCCGCGACCTCCTGCTGGAACTTGACGACGATGAGCGTGCCGCCCGAGAAGTCGATGCCGAGCGGAATGCCGCGCGTGACCATCACGCCGATGCCGGCGGCAATGACCAGCAGCGACATCACCTTAAGCATAGAGTATCCCTCAGTGAGCCATTACCCTACTCAGAAAAGTTTGTCCATCACGCTACAGAATGAGGGCAGCCGTGAAACTGGGACGGTAGCGCTGCGTTTTGACCATACGTATATGGACAATTTTTCTCAAATCAGCTTTCAGCCAAGTGATCTTTTAATCACAGAAGTATTTTATGAATTGGCTGTCGGTGTGCTCCAGTCAGCGGAAACGCGAACGGTGATCGTCGATCTGGCGACTGAGCATGAAGGGATTTATCGGGGAAACGTTTCACTTGTCATCGATGATGTCCAAAGTGGAAGCCTGACGCTTGAAACTTTTGTCCTGCCATAAGGGAGGGATGCATGGACACAGTACTGCGTATTTTCATCATCTATGTGCTGCTGGTCGCAGGGCTACGTGTGTTGGGAAAGCGTGAGTTCGGGCAGCTATCGCCTCTGGAACTCATCACCCTGCTCATGATTCCCGAAGTTGTGTCACAGTCTCTCACGCATCAGGACCCATCCTTGATTAATGCCATTGTGGGTGTCACGACACTGTTTTCATTGGTGTTTGTGACTTCGCTGCTCACACATCGCTTCAAACGTTTAGAGGAAGTGATCTCGGACAAGCCAAGTGTACTGGTCGAGCATGGAAAGTTTATTGAGCAGAATATGAACAAAGAGCGACTCTCGCCTGAGGAGATTTACGCCGTCATGCACAAGTCGGGGCTGTATGAGCTTCGCCAGGTACGCTGGGCTGTGCTTGAAACTGATGGTGAAATCGCAATTATCCCTGAAGAGGAAACGAGCCAACCGGAGGCAACCGCTGACGAAATGAAAGGCGCATGATCGATTTAACCATTGGATCAAACTGCTTATCGCATAGTCTCTTCCGCATACTTCGTAGGGCAGTCGTTTGTTGATCGCTGTTTGTTCTGTTTTCTCTACCTTTTATAATCAACACAAAATAAGGCTGTGGTTTCTCAGTTAATGTTATCTTTTCTGCTGCGTGTTGCTGCTGCCTGCGTCCTTGCGTGTCTCGGTGTGATTGTGTTAGCACTCAATATTGGACGGACACTGCCAAACGGCGCACTATTGACGTTCACAGGCTGGCACGACACGCCCCGCGTTTACGTGATGGATGTCAACCGCCTCCTACTGATCGCCATTCCTGAGACGTATCGACCTTATCAGGGCTTTTATGGTTGGAGTGCCGACGGGCAGTTTGCGTTCCTTTCGGATCGTGATGGCAATACAGAGGTCTATCTGTTAGATGGAGCGACGATCACCAACATCTCGCAAAGTCCCTTCGTCGACGAATTTGAACCCGCGTGGAGTGCCGATGGGCAGTTGGTGTTTGTGTCGCTGCGCAATATCCCCGGCGAGATTTATTTGTGGGAGGACGGCATTTTTCAGCGTCTCACCTATAATGAGATGGCAGAGGAAGGCTTAGCGTGGAGTCCGTGAGGGAAAGATTAGCCACCAAGAACGCCGAGAGAAAAGAAGAAGTAGGAACAATATTGAAGCACTGAGTCAGTGAGGACGCTCAGAGAATAAAAGGCGATTTTGAATCTGATCTGTGAAGGTATAATAATGAGTAAACGGCAAAAACGGCTGCAACGAATTCGGCAAAATCCTAAGAACGTTTCTTTAGATGATTTACGTTCCGTTCTTGAGGATTATGGTTTTGAGTATCAGCGCACAGTAGGAAGCCACTATACATTTAGTTACATGTTGAGCGGTGAAACGAAAATCTTCGTTGTGCCTTTTGAGCGCCCTGTCAAAGCCATATATGTCAAGCGAGCCATTAAATTGATCGACCAAATTATAGAGGAACAAGGTGAATCTGATGACACAGATGAAGAATAAAAACCTCACATACTATCTCTCACTACCCTATACCATTGAACTCACGCCTGATGAGGATGGCTATTGGTTTGCGGAAATCTCACTACTCGACGGCTGCATGACCAACGGCAACAGTCGGGAAGACGCGCTGGCGATGATTGACGATGCAAAGCGTGCATGGTTAGAAACGGCGCTGTCATTAGGACTCAATATTCCTGAGCCAGAAACGGCAAAGACGCCACGCTGAAAGTGCCCGCAACTCCCCTCTCATAAAATCCCCGTAAACTAACGGTTTGTTTCTCCTTACCTTTGCCCATCGCAAGGTGCGGGCGTTCGATAATCAAGATAAAATGATGCTACAGATGACGTGTAAATAATCTTTGCATGTGTCATCTCTACGAAGAATCCCAGGGGACAGTTATGGATGTCGGGACGGTGATTAACCATTACCGCGTGGTCGAGCATATCGGGCGCGGCGGGATGGCAGATGTGTGGTCAGCGCGCGATACGCGGCTGAACCGCATGGTGGCGGTGAAAACTATTCAGGCGGGGCTGGTGGGCGAACACGATCCTGTGGCGCTGTTTACGCATGAAGCCAAGACCATCGCGCAGTTGGAACACCCGCACATTCTGCCGATTTACGACTTTGGCGAAATTCAGGGGCAGTTGTACATCGTCATGCGCTACGTGACGGGCGGTTCGCTGGAAGATATTCTGGAACGTGGACCGCTGCCCTTCAGCGAAGTGCTGCGTATCGGGCAAGCCGTCGCTGGCGCGCTGGATTATGCTCACATGAACAAGGTCGTGCATCTTGACCTGAAACCGCCGAACATTCTGCTGGACAGCCAGAACGCGCCGTATCTCGCGGATTTCGGTCTGGCGGCGGTACTGGGTCCAGAGGGACGTGTGGCGAATCCCGGCAGCGGTACTCTGCTGTACATGGCACCGGAACAACTTACCGAAGAACACATCGACCACCGCGCGGATATTTTCAGCTTCGCGGTGATGATGTTTCACATGCTC
>CALMZT010000904.1 GCA_937870805.1 uncultured Chloroflexota bacterium | reverse complement strand
GACGCGCGATGGAGCCATTCGAGATTGGACCGTATCAGTTGCCGAAAAACACGGTGGTGTTCATCAGCTTCTATTTGACGCACCACATGCCAGCGCTCTACGCCGAGCCGGAAAAATTCTCACCTGATCGCTGGTTGCACATCAATCCTTCTGCATATGAATATGTGCCGTTCGGCGCTGGTCCACGCTTATGTATCGGGGGACCGTTTGCGATGATGGAGCTTAAAATTGTGCTGGCAATGATTGTGCAGCGCTACCGCTTGAGCGTCGCGCCAAACACGCGCGTTGACCGTGACGAACACACCTCATTGACGCCGAAATATGGAATGCCGATGACGATTTATCCTCAGGATCGTCGGTTCAGTACGCAGCCCGTACAGGGCAATATTCACGAAATGGTTCATCTACCTGGATAGTGTGGAGTGTTCTTAAATGACTGATTCAACCATTCGTAATACGCTACCGCTGCCTCAGATGCCACGAGTTGTAGGGCAGGCATATAACTTCTTATTGCAACCTCGTTCGACCAATCGTGACGACATTTTCCGTGAGCGAACACTGCGCATCACCATTCTGATCGTCGTCACGGCGTCGTTTCTGTCGCTGTTTAGTTCAACGTTCGTTTTTGGCGATGTATGGACACTCCTCTCGCCGCAGACGTTGCAGCTTGCCGGATTAATCCTCTCGATTGCGGCAGGCATTGCCATCAGCCGCCAGCAAATTATTCTCTCAGGCGTCTTTATCGTGCTGTTTATGGTCATTGCAGCAGTTGGAGTTATTCTGCTGCCACAAATCGCAAATAACGGCGTACTGCATTTGCCCTTGTTTATGATTGCTGTGCTGACAGCGGCACTGTTAATGCCACGTATCGTGATTATCCCATTAGGCGCGGGGTGTATTGTACTGTTGGGCGTGGTTCTCGAAATCACAAGTCCGGGAAATCCAGACAATCAAGGGATAGTCTGGACAGCCGTATTTATCCTAACGGTTGAAGCCCTCTTTTTGCGGCAGCTCCGCGTGGAGTTTGATGAACGTCTTGAAGATATGCGCGGGCTTATTCGCGAGACCGAGCAAGCCCGTGAAGAAGCCAACACAGCGAATCAGGCTAAGTCGCAGTTCCTTGCTGGTATGTCGCACGAATTGCGCACGCCCCTCAACGCGATCATCGGTTATATCGAGATTATGCTCGCAGGCATGGTGGGGTCGTTCACCCAGCAGCAAACCGACCTCCAGAGTCATATTCATGTCAACGCTAAACGGCTGTTAGCGCTGATTAATGACATTCTTGATCTTGCTAAAATCGAAGCGGGCAATCTGGAATTTGTAATCGCGCCTGCCTCGCCGCGCCAATTGCTTAACGAAACCCTTTCGAGTGTGGAAAGCCTTGCCAGGCAAAAGAGCATTTACCTTGAATGCCATTATGCGGAAGATACGCCCGAAGTGGTGATGTGCGACTCCAAGAAACTTCAGCAAATTGTGGTCAATCTGGTGAGCAATGCCATTAAATTCACGGCGACAGGTGGTGTCAAGCTGGAAGTCGGCACAACTGACAAAACTAACTGGGAGTTGAAGATTATCGACACAGGCACAGGGATGCCTGAAGATGCGCCATCGTATATTTTCGAGAAGTTCCGACAGGTTGACGGCACTTCCACTCGTCAGCATCAAGGCACCGGGCTAGGTCTAGCCATTGTGAAGTCACTTGTAGAAGGGATGGGCGGAAAAATTGATGTTGAGACTCATCTCGGTAAGGGAACAACTTTCGCAGTAACACTACCACGCTCAGGTAAAGCAGAAGTGATTGCGTCCTAGTCAAAGGAAGGTTGGACTCATATGAACAAGCCATTTTCGATACTGCTGGTGGATGATGACGCCGATACACGCAACATCTTCAAGATGGTCATGGAACATCATCGGTTGCCTCTGAAAATCACAGCGAACGCAGAGGAAGCGCTGGATTATCTCAAAACGAACCTGCCGGAAATCATTATCTTAGATATTTTCCTGCCGGGAATGGATGGCTATCAGACGCTGAACCGTATTCGTCGGGATGCACTGGCACCGCACGCTCGGTTCGTCGCCACCACGGCGTATCATACCGCCGATACGCAGCACGAGGTGCTGGCGCGTGGTTTTAACGGCTATCTTCCCAAACCACTCAATTCCTCAATGTTGGTTTCTTACCTCCAGCAGCTCATCAATTCGTAGGAGTATAGAAGTGAAATTGAGCGATATTTCTACATGGAATGTGATGATGATCGACGATGAGCCGCATAATTCTGGCGTGCTGCAATTCGTATTTAATTATCACAAAATACCTTTTCGCAGCGCAGACTCTGGGCTAAAGGGTCTTGAACTCATCCGTGTGGAACGTCCTTCTTTTGTGCTGCTCGATATTTCTATGCCAGACGTGTCTGGCTATGACGTGCTGCGAGAAATTCGCGCGGATCAGAACCTCTGTGATTTATTTGTCATCGCCCTCACGGCACATGCGATGAGGGGCGACAAAGAGCGAATTCTGGCAGCAGGGTTTGATGGATACATTCCCAAACCCGTCAGCCCCATTAACATCGTGAATGAAATTGTGGAAATCTTAAACAATCACCATAAAGGGATCTAATGTTAACCCTGAGTGTCGTCATTTGCGCACATAACGAACAAGAATGGATTGGCAAAACCCTACAATCATTGTCTCAACAGAAGCGCCTGCCCGACGAGGTGATTGTAGTCAACAACGCCAGCAGCGATAACACCGCAGCAGTTG
>CALMZT010000903.1 GCA_937870805.1 uncultured Chloroflexota bacterium | reverse complement strand
CCACCTCACAGGAAAAGAGTTAAATTGACGGTTAAAGGACAGCATCAAGTATGAAACCGTATCGCGTTGCCATCATTGAGACTGGAAACACTACAGGTCATCACGTCAAGGCACTACAATCTGTCCAGGAGCGTGCTGAACTTGTCGCCGTCATGGATGTGGATGAAGCAACGTGTCAAAGCATTTTGCGCGCAGCACAACCTTCCCAAGTGGTACATAAATACGACTGAGATGCTAGCGGCTGAACAACCTGATCTCGTACATATCGTCACGCCGCCCGGCACACATTTCGATTTGACGGTTGAAAGCCTTGAAGCAGGGGCATGGGTTTACTGTGAAAAACCGCTTTGTCTTTCTCTCTCGCAGTTTGACCAAATTACAGAGGCTGAAGCGCGGACTGGACGTTACGTGAGTACAGTCTTTCAATGGCGGTTTGGCTCAGCAGCTAAGCACGTTAAACAGTTAATCAATTCCGGTGAGTTGGGGCGTCATTTTGTCAGTGTTTGCCAAACGCTCTGGTATCGTGATCTTGCTTATTATCGAGCGCCCTGGCAGGGTAAATGGGCAACCGCCGCCGGGGGCGTATCATCACTGGTGGGTATCCACTTAATGGATCTCTACTTATGGTTGATTAGTGACTGGCGAGAACTATACGCGATGGCAGAGACACTTGAACGTCCCATTGAAGTTGAAAATGTTTCGATGGCGTTGGTGCAGTTTGAAAATGGTGCGTTGGAGAATATCACCAACAGTGGAGTATCACCGCGTCAAGAAACTTACCTGAGACTTGGTTTTGAGCGTGCAACTGTCGATGTCACTGCCTTATACCGGACGTCAAATACGCACTGGCGTTTTAGTGTGCCAGAAGGTGTAGTCGATCAAGAAACGTTAACACGTTGGCAAAATATCGAACAAGACATTATCGGCTCGCATGGAGCACAAGTTTCCGATTTGCTGGATAGTATGAATCGACAAGAGCGACCTCTGGTGAGTGGCGCAGAAGGACGGCGCATCGTAGAGTTTCTGACAAGCCTCTACAAATCAGCCTTTACCGGACAGCTTGTGAAGCGCGGCTCGATTACGCCAGATGACCCCTTTTAGTATTCGATGAACGAATCGTTGGCGACTGTAAAAGACTCATGAACATCTGTAGGCTCTACCCCTTGATAGAACCTGCTAACAATCCACGAATGAAATAACGTCCAAGAATGATGTAGACCAATAAGGGTGGCAGCGCTGCAACGACTGCACCAGCCATCGGCAAATTCCACTTGACGGCTTCCCCACCTGCCAAGCGTGCCAAACCCACTGTGATAGGCTCGTAATCGCTGGAAGTCATCGTGACTGCAAACAAGAATTCGTTCCAGATTTGGGTGAACTGCCAGATAATGACCACGACAAACCCAGCGATTGAAAGCGGGAATACGATTTGCGTGTAAATCTGGAAAAAGCCGGCACCGTCAATAGAGGCAGCTTCCAGCATTTCATCAGGAATCTCCATATAGAAGTTGCGAAAAATGAGTGTCGTGATCGGCAGCCCATAAACGACATGAATCACCACCAAGCCAGGGATGCCGCCGTACAAACGAATATCGCGCAGAAATTCAAATAGCGGGATGAGTATCGCCTGATAAGGAATAAACATCCCAAACAAGATCAACGGGAAAAAGGCTTTTTCGCCGGGAATGCGCCATTTGGAAAAGACGTAACCGTTGAGTGATCCCATCATTGCAGAGAGAATCGTGGCGCTGATGACCAGCGTGACACTATTCCAGATGCGAGGTCCAAAAGCAGCGATTACTTCCTGATAGCTTTGCCAATAGAGCGTCGTGGGAAACTGCCACGTCGTCGCCAAATTGATAGTCGCAGGGTCTTTCAAGCTGGTCACGATCACCACGTAAACTGGCAGGAGAAATAAGAGCATTCCAATCAACAGCATGACGTATATGGCGGTACGTATCGTATAGCGTCTAAAATCTTGACTTGTATACTGCATGATCTCTTACCCTGATTTGCTGGTACGGAGCTGCGACCAAAGATAAGGAGCGATAATCACGGCGATGAGAAAAAGCATGATTACTGCAATGGCGCTCGCCGATGCGAATGAGTTTTGCCGGAAGCCTTTTGTATAGACAAGCATACCGGGAACGACGGTTCTGGCATTATCGGGTCCTGTCATAGCGAAGACGAGATCAAAGATTTTGAGCGAAATATGACCCAGAATAATCATTGCACTGGTGACAAAGGGACTCAACTGTGGCAGAACAATGTGGCGATAAACGTCAAGCTCTGTGCCGCCATCTACACGCGCTGACTCACGCAAGTCCTCTGGAATACCACGAATGCCAGCGGTGAAAATCGCCATTACATAACCAGACATTTGCCATATCGCAGCGATGATGATACCTAATAATGCCCCATTAAAGCCTTTAGGTGCGATAGCTTGTTCTGCTACCGCCGAGTCCAAAGGTGGCCAAATATAGTTCCACAGCCCGGCTACAAATACCAGTAAAACGACGACAGCAGCCCCGGCAGCGAAGCGAAGCGAACGCCAATTATGTTTTAGCACATTACGGACGGCGATGATGGTCAAGATCGTAATGCCGACGGTGGTCAAGTACAACGGCACTTCTTCCCACCTGAATTGCAGCCAAGTCTCCTGATTATTCGACCAATTGAACTGTATAGGCTCAAGTCCAATAAGGGTGGGGAGGATATTAATGCCACCACTGGGTTGCAGCAGCCAGCGCCAAATCGTTCCAGTGACGACAAATGACAGCGCCATTGGAAATAAAAATACAGTGCGGAAAAAGCCTTCTGCAACCACTTTTTGATCCAGTAGAAGTGCTAAAAATAATCCGAGAATAGTGCAGCCTGCGACAAAAAAGACCGTAAAGAAAAAAGTATTGGTTAAAGAATTGCGGAAATTTGCCTGAATAATATCGGTCATTAAGTTTTCATAGTTGCGCAAGCCAACATTCGTCAGCACTACGTTCTCAGCGAGTGCGGGCTGATCTGGATTTTCACCCCAATCGGTTGTTGAGGTATAAACTGCTTTACCAATGAAGAAATATACAAAAATACCTAGCAACATGAGGGTTGGCAGCACCATCAGGAACGCAATCAAACGGTCTCTTCTATTTCTCATAAATTCACCCTTCGTATGTGTAGGCTAGAGACCTCAACCTAATCAAACGTAGACCCGGTAATCAAGCCGGGTCTACGCCCTATATCAATACCTGTGCGCTATGGAATTACATCCCGCACGCACCAGCCTGAATACAGACCGCTTCCATCGCACTGGTGGCTGCACCACTGTCACGACTCTGCAGGTAGATTTGCATGACATCATTAAAGTCACCCATAAAGCGTTCATTAGCGACCACACCATGCATCAAGCTGCCGACGAGGCGGAGTTCGCTCCAATCAGCCGCTGCCGATTGCGAATAGGTGTTGTAAAGCTCCGGGTCGGCAGCGAAGGCATCTAAGCGAACAGGGATGGAGCCTTTCAGTGGATTAAAGGCATTTTGACCTTCAACAGAGCCAAGCAGTCTCAACCAGGCGAGCGTTGCTTCACGGTTGGGGGCACCCACTGGCAGACCGAATGTATCCGACAGCCACATGAATACTCCCTCAGTGCCAGGGAAGTCCGCCCAGCCATAGCCTTCGCCTGGAGTCAGTCCCAATGTTGTCGACATATAACCAGCAGCCCAATCGCCCATCACGTTAAAAGCAGCAGTTCCGCCGACAACTGCGTCGGTTGCCTGCTGCCATGATAGCCCTGCGGCGTCCTGGCTGACATTGGTGCAATCCAGCACTCTACCGAACTCATCCCACACTGCAATCATCTCCTGGCTTCTTGGGGACAAGCCACCTGTCCACAGGGCATCATAGTTATCTGGACCCAACACGCTCAGCGCTACGGTTTCCCACAGGTGGATCAATGTCCATGCTTCACCTACGACCAGTGGGGTTACACCCTGTCCTTGTAGGGTCTGGCACGTGGCGTAGAATTCTTCGAGCGTGGTTGGTACTTGCACACCCCAGTTTTCCAGATTAGTGGGAATGTACCATAGTACACCTGCACGATGAATGTTAACGGGCACGGAGTAAATTCCCCCCTGATAGGTCAACTGATCAATTACCCCTTGCGGGAGGGCATCGAACCAGCCTTCTTCCTCGTAAAGGAAGGTGAGATCTTCCATGCGATTAGCAACCACCCATGTGCCTGTCAACTCTTGCCCAGCGTGGACCTGGAACGTATCCGGTGGATTGCCACCCAGCATTCGCGTCTTCAAGACCGCACGGAAATTGACGCCCGCCCCACCCGTTACCGTAGCATTCACCACTTCCACGTTCGGGTACATGCTAGAGTAAAGCTCGATCAAGGCTTCCAATGCCGGTCCTTCATCGCCCGCCCACCATGAAAAAATTTCGAGCCTACCACTTGGCTCAGTGTCCTGGGCAGTTACTGTACCCACCAGACCCAGCAGCATAACGACCACAAAAATCAAAGTGACACGAAACTTCATAAAAATCCTCCTTAGCAGCTTTTGTTTTGTTTAGAGAAGGAGATGCATTTATTAAGGTACATAGTCTCTAAACGTGAGATACTGTAGCAAGTTGTCTATTTGACTTCTACTCATTTTTGCCAAATCCGTGACAAAATAGTGCCAGGATGATATACGCTCCATGTGGTTGCGTCATACTGAATATTAAATTAGAAACAAATGTTTGATTGGATGAGTCTGATGTCAGATAACCAACATACCCATACAGAGATACCAGAAATTTTTATTGAACAAGTTAAGGAAGCTCTTGAAAATCTTTATGATTTTGCCGTGCTCCAACACAGCCCACTGGCACAAGCCTGCGAGAAGCAGACATCAGAGCAAAACACCCTTGGCGCTCACTGGCTGCGGCGGAAACTTATCGAGGCAATTGAGACATTAAATCCGGGACGGGATGTGACTGCTCATTCGGGCGCAGCGCGGATTTACAATCTCGTGTACTTACATTACGTTGGCGGGATGACTCTGCAAGAAACTGCGCTGGAAGTAGGGGTATCGCTACGACAAGTGTATCGAGATTTAAGGCGTGGACAGGAGCAGGTCAGCGCGATTTTGTGGTACAGCCAGGAGCGTAAAGATGTACCTGAAGCAGCGCCAGAGACAACCGAGCTATCAACGATCAAGACGGAGATTTCGCGGCTAGAAGGCAATGTGACGACCATCCCACTCCAGCGGATGCTGGAAAGTGCGCTGAGAGCCGTACAAAAATTAGCTGACCAGCGCCATATCACCCTTGATGTTCAGCTACCTCAAACGAATGTGCTCATCACGACGAATCTGGCAATTGCACAGCAAGTACTCACTTATCTTCTCAGTCAGGTCATTCAGCAAATTTCGCCAACACATTTGCGCGTGAGTCTTGAGGAGCATGGCGGTAGTATTCGCATCATTTTCGGCTATCGTGGGATACCTTCTGCAAAACCGCGTATGGAGCCAAATATTGACCAGATGATTCAGCAGATTCACTGGAAGCTGCAATATCGCAGCGCCAGTGGCGAACAGCAACTTATTATTCGGTCTGTGCAAGAAGGAGCGCTGCTGCTCATTATTGACGATAATCAAGGATTGGTTGAGTTACTACGCCACTACTTTACGGGAAACACGTATCGGGTCGTTTCTGTGACCAATGGTGAGCAAGGCTTACAAATGGTCGATCAACTGCTGCCCGATGTCATTCTCCTGGATTTGATGATGCCCGGTATGGATGGTTGGGAAGTGCTTCAGCGACTTCGCACCAACAGCGATACACAGGATATTCCAGTGGTTATCTGCTCCGTCATCAATGATCCCGAATTGGCTTATTCGCTGGGCGCATCCACATTTGTGCCAAAGCCTGTGACTAAAGAGACTCTGCTGAATGCCCTGCGAGAACTGCATATTTAGCTGCGGAGGCGCAAACTTATGACTTCAGCCGGCGCTCCCTTCAACTATCGACACATGCTGCTTGACTTTCGGGCAGATATTTTCCAACGGATCACTATCGTTATTGCATTTTTTTGCCTTCTGGCAGCATACACGTTGATCTTTATGAATCCGCTGCCTCACCAATTGGTATTTTTTCTCTATATGTTTAGTTGTTTTACGTTCATGATTCGCCAATTAGCCCGGCGATATCTCAATATTGCACGCTATATTTTCCTGGTATCACTTTATGCTGCGCTTGGAATCAGCATGATTTGGCTGCCTGTCGGTTGGCTTCCATTCCTCATCTTTCCTATCGTTTTCATCGGGGAACTGCTGGTCTCATATGCAAGCATCCCTCTCGCAGTGTTATTTTTTGGCTATACAACGCTTTTGGGATATGCGGGTCACGCCGATTATCCATTGCAACCGCTTGCGTTGTTCCTGTGCTTAATGATTACTATCACGAATAGAGGTATTCAAGCGATCAATATCCTGCTGGTGTGGTACAGCTCTATGTATCAACAAAGTCATGATTTACTAGGAGAAGTCCGTCTTCGTCGTGCCGAGCTTGTGCAAACCCTCAAGCCACTGGAAACCGCTTACGATACGCAGCGTCGTCTACAAATTCAGCTCATGCACGCGCGACAGCAAGCCGATGAAGCGCGGCGTATGAAAGAGCGCTTCGTCTCCAATATCAGCCACGAACTACGGACGCCGTTGAATATCATTCTAGGGTTCACAGAGATCATGCATGTGACGCCCGAAGTTTATGGAGATTTATCTTTCCCATCGAAATTACAGCGCGACATTTACCAGATACATCGTAACAGTCGCCATTTGTTGGAGATGATTGACGATGTGCTGGATTTATCGCATATCGAAATCTCGCAGTTTTCGTTAAGTTTCGAGCGAACTGATCTGAAGCAGTTTTTGAGCGATACTGTGGAGATGGTGAGCAATCTGTTCAGGAACAAATCTATCGAGTTTAAAGTCAAGATTGCCGAGCAATTACCCTATATTGAGATTGATCGCACACGCATAAGACAGGTGATTATCAATCTGTTGAATAATGCACAACGCTTCACAACTACAGGCAGCGTGACATTTTCCGTTGAGTGCCAGGAAAATTACGTGGTCTTCGAGGTTGCGGATACGGGATCAGGTATCCCGACGGATAAACTGCACCTGATTTTTGAAGAGTTTTATCAGGTGGATTATTCGCTGAGTCGAGCGCATGGCGGTGCTGGACTGGGATTGGCGATTACCAGGCGATTTGTTGAAGCGCATAATGGCAAACTGAACGTCGTAAGTCAGGTAGGAAAAGGCTCTGTTTTCACCTTTACGCTGCCACTGCCGAAAGAGACAACCGAAGTGTGGCGCGAACCTCCTGTATCTGCTCCTACGAAGGTAGCCAATCCTGATTCACTGTGGTTAGTTGTAGATGCTGATCCGCACGTTGGCAGGCTTATCACACGACATACGCAGGGAAGACGTGTCTTGCAAATTGAAAATGATGCCCTTATACCAGAGGCGATTCGTCAGCATAGTCCGCAAGGGGTGATCGTCAATAATCCGCCTAATCAACCACTGCCATTTAATCTCGTTGATCTTCCCGTTCCAGTGATCGTCTGCTCACTACCGAGCACGACACAGATGGTGAGAAAACTGGGTGTGGATGGATGTCTAGCAAAGCCCGTTCGACCTCACCAGATTGTTGAACAGTTCCAGCGCTATGATAGCCTATGCACAATACTGGTGGTGGATGATGACCTGGGAGTGGTTCAACTGGTACAGCGCTGTATCGAAACGCAATATCCTGAGATGCAGGTACAGCGGGCTTACGGTGGGGTACAAGCCTTAGAAATCATGCGATCAGCGCCGCCCGATCTCGTACTTCTGGATTTGGTGATGCCGGATATGAGTGGCTTTCAGGTGATTGAGGCGATGAAAAGCGACCCTCACATGGCGTGTATCCCGGTTATTCTGCTGACAGCGACGAAGTATATTTACTCGGATGAGGAAACACGGGCTGAAATGCTGATTAACCAAAGCGGGGGCTTGCGTCCAATGGGCGTGCTCAAACTCATTGATACCCTCATGGGGACGCTGGAAACGAACGGAACTCTGTAGAAGTGGAAAGCAACAAGCAATGAGTTTTCGGCGGCAACAAACGGCAGCCGTTGAGGGTTATGGCGATGATAGATTGCAGGAAGTGAGCACGCTGTTGCCAGCGGATTGCAGGAAGCGAGGCTGTTGCTGCCGTCGATGGGGCGGCGGCAGTTGGCGTGCTCGCTGCTGCCGTTGAGGGAGCAATCCGTAATGCGTTTTTGGATTGCAACAAATCGCAGCAATTGAGGGTTATGGTGATGATGGTATGCAGGAA
>CALMZT010000902.1 GCA_937870805.1 uncultured Chloroflexota bacterium | reverse complement strand
AGAATTAGAGCTTGTGCTGGATACGACAAAGAGCCAGGCTGCTGAGGTGTTTTTCAATGCTTTATATCAAGAGACGCTGCCGGCTTACCCCAGAGCACAGGCGCAGGGAATGGGGTTGATCATCAAGGTTCCACTTGATTCGGGCTGGCTTTCAGGCAAGTACCGCGCGGGAATCAAGTTCGATGGCGTGCGGAAACGCTGGTCCCCTGAAGTGATCGCCCGTCGCAGTGATCTTGTGGAAAAGTTCGCGGCGCTTATTCCAGATGAACGGAGCATGGGACATGCTGCATTGCAGTTCGTCCTTGCACAGCCACAGGTATCCACGGTGATCCCCGGCGCAAAGACAGTGGCACAGGCGCTGGATAATTTCGCCGCAGCTGATACACAACTAAGCCCCGAAACCGTCCAGGCGATGCGTGATCTGTGGACACGCGAGATCCAGGGTGATCCATTGCCGTGGTAGAACAGGATTCATGTCGTTGCGAGGAGCCGTTCTTTGGCGACGAAGCAATCTCCTGTTAAAAGTAGTGATCTGGTACAAATGAGGAGATTGCTTCGCTCTGCTCGCAATGACGGAGCGCTCGATCATTCCTTCAACAGAAAATCCCCGTCGTTCAACAAGCCATCAAAGATCGCTTCCAGCGCCTTCGATTTCTCAGACGACAATTTGTCTAAGGAAAATGTCTTTAGTCTCGTTTGTGTTGTGCGCACCGATGGTTCAAGGAAATCGCCGAATGGGAGAGATGTTCGGAACAATTGATAGTACAGGAATCTACGCGCATTGCGCTTGAATGCTGCGGGGACATCGATGTTTTCAACATCCAAAAACTCTTTGATCCTTCTTCTTACATCCTCAACCGACGCCGGAAAAAACACGGTCGGATATTGTGTGAAGCGCGCCTTGCCCGCGCACAATACGGCTGCCCCCATGATCGAAGCTTCCAATCCGATCGTCGAGTTGTAGACCATGACAAATTTGGATCGCTGGATCAGCTCATAAGAACTCAGCGTCTGGCGTGATCCTACGAAGATGACGTTCGGCTCTTTGTCCACGCCGCGGCTTTGTACCCAGCCTTCGACAGTCTCGCGGCTGGATTTTCTGACGCGCAGCTCATCGGGATGGGCACGGATGACGAACAGCGTATCGCGATGTTCTTTGATGATGTCCAGCGTGAGATCGAGCCAGTCGAACATATCTTCAAAGACCGTGTTGGCATGTGGCTGGCTTGTATCGAAAATGACATTCGTAAAGATAGGAACGATCTGTTTGAACCCCGCGGCTTTCTGCAAAAACGACTCGTCGAGTCCTTTCATATCCGCCCAGAACCTGATGCCGGCCATCGTAAAGTCACCCTGGAAGCGTTTGACGAGATAGGCATCGAGTTTGACATTCTGTTCATTGACGAGGTGCATCGACTCGGACGAGCTGTCGAAGAAATTCTGTATCCAGCGATGGAAGACTTCGCTTTGGACATTGTGATCGGCAAAGGTCCCGCCGCGAAAAATGTGCGCCTGAACCTGCCACGCTTTACCGTTGTCGGCGCAACCACACGCCTTTCTCTTTTGGCTGCGCCGCTGCGTGACCGTTTTGGCGCGCGCTTCCGTATGGATTTTTACGATCAACCGTCAATGGAGTTCATTCTCAACCGAGCAGCAACGATGCTCAAAGTTGAAATGAAATCCGAAGGCACAAGCGAAATTGCACGCCGTTCGCGTGGGACGCCGCGTGTGGCGCTGCGTTTGCTGCGCCGTGTACGCGATTATGCACAGACGCGCGCTGACGGTATTATCACAGGCAAAGTTGCGGGAGAAGCGCTCTCGTTGATGGACATTGACCATCTGGGCTTAGATGATACGGATCGCCGTATCCTGTCGACCATCATCGAAAAATTCAATGGCGGTCCTGTCGGCTTGGATACCGTCGCAGCGGCAACCAGCGAAGACCCTGCTACGATTATGGATGTCTATGAGCCGTATCTGCTTCAGCTTGGCTTTTTAGACCGTACCCCACGCGGACGTACCGCAACACGTCATGCTTATGAACATATGGGGATTCCATACAATCGTGATGGCGATCAGAACGGTAATGATCCGCAGCAGCCACCCCTGTTCTGAGAATCATCTATGAATCTGTCGCTGTTCGATTATGATCTCCCGGAAAAATTCATCGCTCAAACGCCTGTCGAACCACGAGACGCTTCTCGTTTGCTGGTCTTGAATAAGGACACAGGCGATGTACAGCACATGATTTTCCGCGACATCGTTCATTTACTCAATCCCGGTGATGTGCTGGTCTTGAACAATACGCGCGTGCTGCCTGCGCGTTTGCATGTTGTCAAGACGACAGGTGGTAAAGCTGAGATACTGCTGCTGCGTCAACTCGACGATACCCGTTGGCGTGCGCTGGTGGGCGGTAGAGGTATCAAGGCGGGGGCGATACTGCATTTTTCCTCAACCGACATCACAATCACCGTTGAAGAGGAAGAAGACGGCGCAGAGCGTGTTATCCGCTTCAGCCAGCCGATTCGCGAACTTTTGCAAAAGCATGGCGAAATACCCTTGCCGCCTTATATTCATACACAGCTTGCCGATGCAGAACGTTATCAGACGATTTACAGTAAGCTAGAAGGCTCTGCGGCAGCGCCCACCGCAGGGCTGCACTTCACGCCAGAGCTTTTGCTGGCGCTGCGCGAAAAAGGTGTCCAAATCGCCTATTGCACACTCCATATCGGGCTTGATACATTTCAGCCTGTACGAGTGGACGACATCCGCCAACATCACATGCACAGCGAACAAGCGGTGCTCACGGCAGAGAACGCGCGCATCATCAATGAGGCAAAACTTACGGGTGGGCGTATCATTGCGGTTGGCACGACCAGCGCGCGCACCTTAGAGACGGCAGGTATTCTGAGCAGCGGGGGTGAGCCTTCACGCGCGATGGCAGCCCCTAAAGCCTGTGCATGGCGTCCAGTGATCGCGTTTGAGAGCAGCACGAACCTGTTTATTTATCCCGGCTATCGCTGGCGAGTTGTCGATGCCATCATTACGAATTTTCATTTGCCGAAATCGACTCTACTGATGATGATGAGCGCGTTTGCCGGACGAGAACATGTCTTGAATGCTTATGAAATCGCCAAGCAGCAGGGCTACCGTTTCTTTTCTTTTGGCGACGCTATGTTTCTCAGCTAAATAATGTGTTATCTTTGCTCGTGATAAAATTCACTCCAGGTGTGCGATGCTGGCAAAATCGAGCTGCGAGACGATTTACTACTATACGGGTGCAGTCATTGATACCCGCTATGTCCTCCAAGACTTCCTGGGGGAAGGCGGAATGGCGTGTGTATACCGCGCGCGCGAACTCCATGCCCCTCATCCTTATGCCATTAAATTTCTAAAATCGACTTTTTCCAACAATACGGAGCTGCTCGGACACTTCGGACGCGAGGCGCAGAACATGAAAAACCTCGCGCATCCGAACATCGTGCGCTTCTACGATTTTGTCCATCATGAGGATTACGCTTATATCGTCATGGATTATATCGATGGCTTTTCTCTGTCGGCGGTGCTCAAGAAACTACGCCAGCGTGAGGAACAACTCCCAATCGATGAAGCTGTGCGTATTTTGATACAGGTTGCGCGTGGTATTGATAAAATTCACCGCGCAAATTTTATCCATCGCGATATTAAGCCGGGCAACATCCTCATCGAGAAGCAGGACGGTACTGCTTACGTTGCCGATCTTGGGATTATGATCGACTTGCACGACGAAAACCTGTTGTCACTGGCGGCAGGCACTCGTGCTTATATGCCGCCGGAACAGCAAATCGGAGAGCGCGCTGATCGAACTGCCGACATTTATGCATTCGGCATTGTAGCATTTGAGCTATTTGCCGGACAGCGCCCATTCACTGCAAAAAAAGAGTTGAAGCGGGAGGAAGCCGAAAATGATCTTATTCGGCAGCACTTTGAATCCCCTGTTCCCTCAGTGCTACCGTTTCGCTCCGAACTACCCGCTGCCTTAGATCCAGTGCTTGCCAAAGCCCTCGCTAAAAAGCCAGCAGATCGTTATCAGGATGTGCTGGAGTTCGCGCGGGATATTCATGCAGTGATGTCACCTCACTTGTCACAGGATTTGCAAGATTTCTCTGAAATCCGTGCCATCAAGCCCACAGACATCTATTATGTTGAACCGGGCACGGTGACAGTCGCACCGCCGCGTCAGTCCAGTGTATCGTTGGTGTTAGGAATATTAATCCTGGGTTTAGGACTCATCGTTTTAAGCTGGGTTATCTCTACAGCAAACAATAATGTGACGCTCAATGCAACGGCATCTGCGGTAGCCGCTGTGCTTTTACAAACACCCTCGGCTACAGCGACGCCGAGTCTAACAGCAACGTTGACGTTTACCCCAACTTACACCCTCACTTTCACGCCAAGCCCTACTTCCAGCCCGACCTTTACGCCCAGTCTAACTGCTACACTGACCCAGACGCCCAGTGTAACCCCCACTGCTAGCCCAACGGCTACACTGACACCAACGTCCACTGCCAGCCTCACACCCACGCTGACGCCAACGCCAACGGACACAGCAACCATTACCCCGACTCCAACCGCTACGTCGACGTTTACACCCGTTGCCACCACCAGTATCGACGGGGCATCATTGCTGCCATTGGTCAGTGGTCAAAGCGCACTAGGGCTAGAGCCAAACGCACCCCTCACTCTTGTTCCGGATGTTTCCAGACCCCTTATCCGTTTAAACGTGGGTATCGTCAATGGCTTTCGAGTTGCTGCGACATTTTCAGAGATTACCAGCCAGACTAGGCGCTACGGTGTTGCCTATCGCATCCAGGATAATCGCAACTATTTGTTGTTCACAATCAATCCAAGCGAGCATCGTTGGCAGCTTGAGCAGATTATCAATGGACAGGCTGCGCAGCTTGACAGCGGCGCAACGGCAGAGGACGGCTTAAACACCGTAATCGTCAGTGGACAGCATGATTTCTTCCGCATCGAAGTAGGCGCAACTGCCGTTCAGCATACCAATGATCGGTGGTCTGTAGGTGGCTTGGGCTTGTGGCTGGAAGGCAGCGAAACGGTTACCTTAGATGCCCTCTCCGTGAGCTTGCTGGGAACTGATGCCCTTTCGCCTTTGGATGTTCTGCGCACCAACGCCTTAGCGATGCAAGCGACAGGTGACATCGTAAATAATACGATTGACTGTCCAGCTTATATTCCTTTGTATGTCGGATTGTCGAGCTACCTTAATATTGCTACGCTGGCTCAAAAAACGCAGCAGTTAATCGATGTGGGGCAGTTGGTCTATCTACGCTGCCAAGCGGAAAGTCCTGATGCTGCGCTGTCATTCTCTGGCTCACTGCGTGACTTTTTGAATTGGCAAACTGGCTTAGCGCGCATCATCGAGGAATTGGCTTCCGATGACTAACGTCTAAACCAAGTTCGGTCAGATTTGAAACGACAAGAATACACCGCGTTTTTGAAATATTTGTTATACTGATACTAACAGAAGTCAGGATAGGCATCGTGCGACGCCTCATTACCGCCATATGCGTATTGGTTTGCAGTATCACCCTCTACAGCCTCATTGTTCAGGCACAACAGCTTGACGCGCGGATCGAATATGCGGCGGTTTTCCCTGATTATTCCCTACTTATTCACGTTAGCGTGCCACAAGGTATTGAAAGCGCTGAAATCGTCGTTGATGAGGCACGATTTGATTTGCAGATCTCAGCTATCTCGCAAGTTCGCTGGCTCGTGCTTGACGCCAGCGATGCCATGCTCAACCTACAACCTGCCGCGCAGACAGCAGCCCACCATTTTTTAAGTGATACTCGTGATACAGCGACAGGCATTATTATTTACAATTCTGCACTCGCCGTTCTGCAACCTACGGATGATGTTGGTGAGTTGCAACGCTTTCTCTCCAATTACGCGGCTACTGCCAATGAACCCGGCTGCCTATGGGATGCTTTGGCGGCGATCAACGAATTTGAGCGCGATATTGAGCAAGCACAGCGCATTTTGGTGGTCACATCGGGGTTGTCCTCGCAAGATGACTGTGAGCGTAGTCGACCAACGAGCCTTGATACGCCTGTGGATATGGTGATGATTAGTGATATGCCAGATCAACCGCTTCAGCAGTTTAGTACACAAACGAGAGGCAGCTTGTTGTTGGCTAATCTGCGCACGGTGGATAGACAGTTGCAAGAAATTGCTGCCTTCTGGTCGTTACCTGTCTTTGCCTTAAGCGGCACACTTGATGAACTTCGCACAGAGGAGACAAGCCTGATTTTGACGCTCATTGATGGAACCACAATTAACTTGCCGATTGTCCTCAACGCAGCGCCATTTCCTGAGGGGTTGGCAACCGCTACGCCGACAGTGACGGCAACTGCTACAGAAGTCCTGGCAACGCTGCCCCCTGTGCCGACCACTACGCCTTCACCGACAATCACGCCAACGAGCACCGTGACACCTTCACCGACAGCAACGTTTACGCCGTCGGCAACGTTCACCGCTACACCAACGTCAACTTTCACATCGACACCGACAGAGACGGCAACGGTAACGTATACCCATACAGCGACGGCGACCTTTACACCTACTGCGACAGCAACCGCAACGGACACCGCGACTGCTACATCAACCTCAACACCAACGCCGACCCCCACCGATGAACCCACAGAAGTCATTGTGGTAATTGTTCCCACTTTAACACCGCAGCCAACGCCAAGCCCAACTCCCGTACCCGATACAATCACCGCTGTAATCAATTCCATACGAACGGTTGACCCCCTCATCTGGAGTGGGATTGCACTGCTGGGGATTGGAACTGCCTTGGCGGTTTTCATCATTACACGTCCACATGGTACGGTTGTACAGCCTGTCCAGCGCACGACCAGCTTTTACGAAAATCTGGATACACAAGTAGGCAATCGCGCCACCATCATCAGCCCAACGCGAGTCGAGGACGAAGATGTGGTTGTGACCGCCGCGCTTGCCGAGGAACAACTGCGTAAAATGGCGGAAGAGGCTCCAGAGGCAACGGAGGGCGTCGTTGGTTGGCTGCATCTCCCCACGCCACAGCCGCAATATTTTGAACTCCGAACAGAGGGCGCAGTTATTGGGCGCAGCAAGGAGTCGCAAATCGTCATCAAAGGTGACTTGTTTGTTTCGCGTCAGCACGCGCGCTTACGGATAGAAAACGAGGATGTCTATATCGAAAACATGAGTGCGAGAAATCCTGTGTTGGTGAATAACGTGCCTGTGACAGGGGCACGCCGCTTGAGTATGTATGACGTAATTCAGCTTTCACCGAGCACACAGTTGGTTTTCATCGCCCGTGCAAAGGCGGACAGCCATGAATAAAAAACAACGTCTTATCATATTGCTTTGTGCATTACTGCTTGCCATTCCGACTTACTCAAGTGCGGCACAGGATGCCCTTCCATCGCTTACTTATAGCGAAACCGTCAGCGGTTTTTTGACAACGGGACAATTGACTCAAACGTGGGTGTTCACTGGCAGTGAGCGTGAAGTCGTGCAAATCACCGCCCGCCGAATTGGTGGGCAGTTCACGCCGCATCTACGACTGTTCGATGGCAGCGGCGCTTTATTGTTAGCCGAAGGTCCGAGTGGAGAAACGCGCGATAGTAACGAAATCATTTTTACGGCGGGATTGCCGAGTACAGGCGAATACCGCATCGAAGTCACGAGTGCTGGTCCCATTACTGATCGCGTCGATAATCCGAACGAATACAGTCTGTCGCTCAACCGTATTGGGACGCGGCGTGGCAACCTTGTCGACTCGCTGCCGGCGATTGGAACAGGCAATGAAACGCCGCCGAATCTTATCTCAGAAGATGTGATTGCTGCTGACAATGAAACCAATCCGCTTGGCGTCAGCCTTTACAATGCTGCTGAACCCGTGCGTCAAAGCGATGGGGGTTATAGTGTCGCTGCACGCTCAGGCAGTGGACAGATCACTGCCAGCAACGCTCGACCCATTTCGAGAATAGTCTCGGCATTAAGTTTCCGCAGTGATGGGCTTGGTTTTGTCAGTACCACCAACACGGTTTTCTTCACAGATCGCAGCGAGGCGACTCTTAGACACGATCCTGAAGGCGTCGTTACGATTACGCTTGGCGGCGACCCTGTGCAAACCATCACAACGGACTTCTTCAACATCGCCAGCATTCAAGCTGTTGAAAATCTCGTCGTGGTACGCATGATCGGCGGGCAGCGCCTGATTTTGAGTGGCTCGACTTTCGATTTGCGACGCGGCGCGCGGCGAGGCAACAGTGACGAGCCTGTCTTTGAAATACAATGAGGTGGCAG
>CALMZT010000901.1 GCA_937870805.1 uncultured Chloroflexota bacterium | reverse complement strand
GGTTTCAGTGGGGCAGACCGTAGTACAGGGACAGCAGATTGGCGAGTCGGGAAACACCGGTAATTCCACCGGAAATCACCTTGATTTTCGTATTCTTTACAATGGCGTTTTCCTCAATCCATTGGGTTATCTGCCTTAAAGAATGTTTAAGAATTCACCACGAAGAACACAAAGGTGCACAAAGGTTAGGCAAAACAAAGAAAGATCCGCGCAAATCTGTGCTGGTCAACGACAGGTTGCACACCCATTTGAACCACGGAGTCACTGAGACACGGAGAAAAAGAACCATAAAAACTCCGTGTCTCCGTGTCTTAGTGGTGAGAGGATCTGTTCAAGATGGCCTTGACCAATACAAAATCTGTGCAGTTCGTGGCTGAATCTTGTCCAGGTGAGCATACCAACCGGCTCGCAACGGAATTTCAAAACACTCTCCTGGAGAAATCGATTTTCGTGAATTAATATTGGTATACAAACTCTCATGTTGAAACGAAGCATCTTTTGGATTGGCGCAGGTCTGCTTATACTGGCCATCCTGCTGTACCAAATCCCTGTTGTTAACAGTTTTATCGCCTGGCGCTACGAGGTCGCAAGGACATACGCCAGGAATGTACTCCATCCGGTCGGCAATGTGCCCACTGCAGTTCAAAACCCCATTAGCACAAAAACTCCTGGCATTTCGACCGCCTCTCCGCCTGCGTTGCCATCTGTTACGGATACAGCCACACCCGCTACCGCTACAGCCACATCGGACCAAATTCCGGCGCAAGCCCGTCTTGAATCTCCGCCCTATGAACGACAGACGGCGAACAATTGCGGTCCCGCTGCGCTTTCCATGATGCTGCATATGTTTGGCTGGAACGGCAGCCAGAAGGATATTTCGGATGTCATTAAGCCTGTGAATGGTGACCGCAATGTTAATCCGGAAGAGCTGGCGTATTGGGTACGCAATTACGCTGGTTGGCTGCGCATTGAGTACCGCGTAGGCGGCGACCTTGAAACGCTCAAACGCTTGATCGCGGCTGGCTACCCTGTCATCATCGAGGCGACCACCTCCCTTAACCCAGATGACTCGGGTTGGCCCGATGATGATCTCTGGGCCGCACATTTTCTACTCCTTACGGGATATGATGACGCAACCCAAACATTTGTTGCGCAAGATACATACCGCGGGCCGGATAGAGGCATTTCCTATGAGCAGCTCAATTTAGACTGGAAGCCGTTCAATTATTTATACCTGGTCGTTTATCTTCCCGAACAGGAAGAAAAGGTCAAAGCACTGCTCGCCTCAGACTGGGACCCGGACCGGAACCGGCAAAAGGCATTGGATATGACCCAGGCTGCCACCGTTGCAGACCCCTCTGAGGTCTTTGCCTGGTTTAACCTGGGAAGCAATCTTGTCTACTTCGAGCGATACGATGAAGCCAATGCAGCCTATGATATGGCGCGCGAACTGGGACTGCCACAGCGCATGTTTCGTTACCAGTTCGGTCCGTTCATCGCGAATTTCCAGACCAACCGTATAGATGATTTATTGGCTCTGACAGAGTATGCCCTGCAACGCACGGAAATGTCCGAGGAAACCTGGCTGTGGCATGGATGGGCGCGCTATCGCAAAGGCGATAGCGCTGGTGCAATCAAAGACTGGCGCAAAGCCCTATCCATCCGTCCGGGCTATGAGGACGCGCTGTATGCGCTCAACTTTGTTGGCGCCGCACCATAAAAACCCGCATCTCAATGATACGCGGGACAATGTAGACGTTCACAAATTTGAAGTGAGTAGCCTTATTCATTTTGCGCGATTGAGATGATTTTTGTCATGTTGACATCCCAGTCATGATACGTTATTCATAGGGGTGATGACAGCTCTACATGCCCTTCGCCTGACACCGCCCCAATGGATTAATTGGTCTCGATGCTTTTGGGGCTTGCTCGTCATCTTTCTGCTTTTTACCTTCACCTTCAATACGATGCTGGATGCGGATTGCCTGCCAGTCGGGGGGACATCGTGTAGCTGCGATGTAACATCTACCAGCGACGATGCTGACCTACACGCCGAGGCTTGCACTCACTGCACGAGTTGGATGCCGGTTCTAGTATCTGTCGTCCAGCCAACCTGCTTAGTTGTCGATTTGGCTGTCGATAGCGCAATGGGATATGCTCCTGGCGCGCTTCGGCTCAAACGTCCTCCCATCTCCGCATAACTCAACAGCTTTCACCTGAGCGTTTTCACCTACTCTGGGGTGGAACTGTGTCTTTTCGCCGCGCGTGAATGTGGCACAGTTCGGAGTCTGTGAGAGAGGCGGCTCGCCGGACGTGAGACATATATTTGCCTCAACGCAGGGTGACCAGTTGCACCTGGTGGAACTGACCTCGTCCATTTTGTCCAACAAACGTTTAACCAGAATTCAAAAAGGAAACAGAATGCATGCGTATCACGAAATTTATTTACCTGCTAATGCTAACACTCCTGACATTGCTCATCGTTGCCGCGTGTACCACCGCATCGGCACCAAAGATTGTAGTTGACCCCTTGTCGCAGGAGCTCGGCGAAGTCCCACAGGAGAAGATCAAGCTGGTCTACACGGTGCGAAACGACGGTGGCAACGAACTTCAAATCGACAAAATTACCACCTCATGCGATTGCACCAAGGCGGTCATCGAGCAGGAGAAAATCGCTCCCGGAGATTCCGCCGCTCTGACAGTCACCCTCGATCCGGCGGAGGACAATCTGTACGGCGATATCACGCGCGTGATCTACCTGCGCAGCAACGACCCCGCAAACCCGGAAGTCTCGGTGGAATTTCACGCCGTTATCCAAAAGCCGCAGGAATAGCTCGATGTTCAAACGCCTCCTGGATAAGCTGTCTGGCAGTAACACCTTGTATTACCCTGGATGTGTGACGCAGTATGCGCTCCCCGAGGTGGCAGAGCGGTATGAAATGTTGCTGCGAGATGCTGGCGTTGAATTTATCGTCTTACAGGGTGAAACACTTTGCTGTGGCAGCCCGGTCAAACGAGCTGGATACAGTGCCGACTTTGAAGATTTAAAACAAAAGAACCTGGCGATATTTGATCGTTTCAGCGTGCGCAAGATCATCACCAACTGTCCAGGCTGCTATCACACTCTCAAATACGATTATGGGTTGGACACATATCATGTCACGCAGATTCTATCTCCCCGCGCGGATAGTGTATCAGACGCTGCCGTCAGAGCGATGACCTATCACGACTCATGCCACCTGGGACGCTGGTCCGGAATCTATGACCAGCCGCGTGCTTTGCTGGAAAATGCCGGCTGGGAAGTTACGGAACTACCCGATAACCGGGACCACAGTCTTTGTTGCGGCGCAGGCGGCGGTGTGAAATCCAACTTTCCTGATTTGGCCAATGCGATTGCGCGTCAACGGCTTGAGCAGGTGCAAAACGGTGTGCTCTGCACAGCCTGCCCGTTATGTTACGCACACTTCAAAGAAAATGCCGTCGGCGTGCAAGTGCTGGAATTCAGCCAGGCATTGGATGGTGAAACGGAAAGTGCTGTATGAACATGACTCGATTGCAATCCTTACTCGGCAACGAACTGGTGTCGATTGCTCTTGAAGATCGCTTGGCGGTTGGACAGGACGCTTCTACACTTCGCGGCAATTGCCTGGCAGTGATATGGCCCGAACATGAGGAACAAGTTTGTAGAGTAGTGGAATGGGCGCTTGAAGAAAAAGTTGATTTGG
>CALMZT010000900.1 GCA_937870805.1 uncultured Chloroflexota bacterium | reverse complement strand
TATCCATCAGCGACATGCTGTAGCGCGACATCTGGAAATCTACAGGGCGCAGCAGTTCAATGCCGATCATGCCTTCGCGCATCAGATAACCAATCACCGGCAGCGCATCGACACTGATCGCCTGCGCGAAGACTTGCGCCAGCATGATATAGGTCAGCGTTTGTGACAGATTCAAGCCGCCAATCGTATCGTTTTGGGCATACACCGCGCGCCAGAAGTACACAAAAATAATCATCGCCAGCAGGCGCACGAACAAATCCATCCACACCCAGCCGCGATACGCCAGATAGAACTTGGGCGCTAAGGCGGCAACCGCCGCATATCGGTTAAACGTGCGTCGCAGTGTAACCGCCATAGGTTATCCTTTCAGAATTATCCTCCTGCCATTTGTCCCGTATAATAAGGAGACTAAGTTGCAGGAGATCAGACTATGATTGCAACACCTATCGCTATCGATGTGCCGCTGCGTACTGACGAAGACGGTGTTATCCGTGTGGGCGATACGCGCGTGACACTGCTGACCATCGTGGGTTGCCACCAGCGCGGCGACACTCCACAAGAAATTCATGAAGGTTTTCCAACGGTCTCGCTTGCCGATATTTATGCCGTCATCGCTTACTATCTCGCACATCAGGAAGAAGTAGACGACTACATCCGTCATGTAGAAGCGGAAGCGGAAAAATTGCGACGCGGATATGAAGCCGACAATCCTCAAGCTGCTGCCTTTGATGCAAAAATCCGCGCGCTGCTAGACGAAAAACGCGGTAAAGACCCGTCATAATGCGCTTTCTTGCGGATGAAAATTTCAACGGCAAGACCCTGAATGCGCTGCGTAAAGCGCTTCCAGATGTCGATATTGTGCGTGCGCAAGATACTGAAATCTACAAAGCCACAGACCCAAAAGTGCTGGAGTGGGCTGCGAACGAAAACCGTATTGTGCTTACCCACGACATTCAGACGATGACAAAATATGCCTATGATCGCGTCAAGGCGGGTTTGCCAATGCCCGGCGTTATCGAAGTAATAAGCACTATATCTATTGGACAAGCGGTTGACGAACTTTCCACAATGATTGTCGCAAGCACGCCAGATGAGTTTGAAAATCAGGTAAAATACATCCCCATCCGTTAACCATTGGCAAGCTCTACCTCTTCCTTCAGCGCGCCGTTGTAAATCTGCTTGACGATAGATGACAAATCCGGCTCGGTCAGCGAAAAATCCACGACTTCGATCTGGTTCATCACCGACGCGGCGACCTGACTGGCGCTGATCTGCGTGCGATCAAAACGCAGCGATAGTTTGCGCGTCTCTTTACTTTCAATCTCTGTGCCGTCGGGCAGCTTCAAGCCGTTGACCGCCTGCGCCGTCTCAAAGTTGATCGTGCGGTACTTGCCGAAACGGTCTTTGATCGTGCTCAGAGGACCGTCGTAAATCAGCTTGCCGCTGTCGATGACCAGCACACGCCGGCACACTTCCTCGATGTCGCCCAAGTCATGCGTCGTGAGGAACACCAGCGTGCCACGCTCACGGTTCTGTTTCTTGATGAACTCGCGGATGCGCTCTTTCACCACGAGATCAAGCCCGATGGTCGGCTCGTCCAGATAGACAATCGTCGGCTCATGCAGCAGCGTCGCGGCAAGTTCGGCGCGCATCTTTTGACCCAGCGACATATTGCGAATCGGCACGTTCAGCAGTTCGTTGAGTTCCAGCGTCTCGCTGAATTGGTCGAGAAGCTGTTTATAGCGCACCTTTGGCACTTCGTAAATCTTGGCGATGGTGTTCAGCGATTCGATCAGCGCCAGATCCCACCATAACTGTGTGCGCTGCCCAAACACGACGCCGATCTCGCGCGCGTTGGCGACACGCTGGCGGTGCGGGTCGCGCCCCAGGACGCTGATGCTGTCGTTCGTCGGCGCAAGGATGCCTGTCAGCATTTTGATCGTCGTCGATTTGCCCGCGCCGTTGACGCCGATGAAGCCGACGGTTTCGCCCTGTTCGATCTTGAAGGAAATGCCATCGACGGCAACCTTATCGACATAATGGGGACGAAACAGCGCCTTGATTGACCCTCGCACGCCCGCTTCTTTTTGCGTGGTGCGATAAACTTTTGAGAGATTTTCTACCTGAATAGCAGGCATGTGATCCCTTTCAATAGCGATTAACTTTTAGCGGTTAGTAGTGTTCGTAAACAAACGATACATCGTCAATCTGCTGTTTAACCCCTCTCTAAATCTCTCCCCGCCAGCGGAGAGAGATTTAAAAATCACGCGCGGCGCTGTATTCTCCCCCTTTCTCTGCTTGCGGGTGTAAGCGAAGCGGCGGGGTCGGGGGGATAGGGGTTAGGTAAGCCACATAAGTTTCATCGTTACGAACACGTTCTTAGCGATTAGCTCTACACTTGTTGCTGATACCCGCATAATTTGGATATATCTTAGAGTAGAGGTATGGTGATGGTAACGCTACGCCGTCTCATAAACGTCTCACGGTGTAGGCGACGATATGCTGGTTAGAGGAACTAGCGCAGTCTCATACAGAACCTTGCTGAACCTTTGTGGACTATATTGTAAAGCGTCAAATATTCTAATGCAATAGAAGAAGTTCAAATGAACCCGAAGATCGTTTATTCACCTGACTACGACATCCACTTTTATGGCATCGAAAAGCTGCACCCCTTCGACACACGCAAATACAGCCATGCCTACGACCTTGCGCACAAGACGCTTGGCGACAGGCTGACGCAAGCCACCATTACTCCGATGCAGCCTGTGAGCGACGACGACCTATGCTTAGTCCATACACACGCTTATCTGGAGAGCCTCAAATCCACGAGTGTACTGGTGCGCGCGTTAGAATTTCCACCGCTGGCGATGTTCCCGTACAGCGTGATTGAAAAGCACCTGCTGCTGCCGATGCGTTTGGCGACGACAGGCACGATCATGGCGGCGCGCGAGGCGTTGTCTGGTGGTTTGGCGATCAACATGTCCGGCGGTTATCACCATGCCAGCGCCGACAAAGGCGAAGGCTTCACCGTGTTCTCCGACATGTCGATTGCGATCCAAAAGCTGCGCGCGGAAGGCTTGTTGTCACGTCAGGATAAGGTGCTGCTGATCGACCTCGACGCGCATCAGGGCAACGGGCACGAGCGTATTTTCTTTCACGATGATGCGGTGTCGATCTTCGATATGTACAACGGCAGCATTTATCCAAACGATGGTTATGCCCGCAAACGCATCAACTGGAATCTGTCGCTTGCGCCGGGCACACGCGACGCACAGTATTTGAACGCGCTGAAGGATTATCTCCCGCGTGCGTTGGGCGAAATCGGTTCTACACCGAAGTTAGCGTTTTACATCGCGGGCACGGATATTTACGAAGGCGATATGCTTGGCGGGCTGCATATCTCGGAAGAAGCAATTTTTGAGCGTGACAGGTTTGTATTCGAGACGCTGGCAAATGCAGGTATTCCAGTTGTGCTGCTGCTGGCAGGCGGCTACAGCCACGACAGCTACCGCTTCATCGCCAGAAGCTTGGAGTATGTGATAGAGACGTGGGCACGCAGCTAGAATTTATCCTGTTCGTCAGGCTCCACATCTGGAACTTTTGCCAAAGCTGCCTCAAACTTCGCGCGATTGCCACGCTGCGCACGCTCAGCAAGATATTCTTCCGTCATCATCGCCGAGATTTTTTCTGTCAGTGCCAGCGCGATAAACTTGTTGATCGACACATTTTCACGCTGCGCTAGCTCTCTAACAGCTTCATGTAATGATTCTGGTAAACGTACACTGATGGCGCTCATGGCAAAACTCCAATTCTCTCCAAGAAGGTTTTTGCAGTAACGGCTTCTATTCCAAAACGCTGCACTTCTTGAAAGTCTTTGACATTATAAGTCACAATATAGTGACATTCCGCACTGACAGCCAATTCTAGAACCATATCATCACCTAAATCTTTCAGAAAAGGACGCCATAAATAGTACACTTTGCGATGTTCTCCTACTGAGCAAAGGTAATCAATGACGTCATCAATATCCTGTTCTGAAAGGTGAATTCGAGAACCTATAAGCCGTTTGGAGGTGGCTTCATATTCCAGGACTAAGGGAACTGATAAAGCGATTTTAAATTGACCAGTACCGACCAGCGATAGTAATTTATAAGATGCCCCTTGTTGAGACATCAGAGCAGAAGCAAATACATTCGTATCGATCACGATTGTGTTCATAGTATTACCTATGATACCATAGTTGGAGCAAAACAGTTATGAAGAAATTGACACCGCAGCAGCCATTGTTGGGCTTAGATGGGTTAACGGTTGGTGATTTTTGGGCATGGGCATTCTCTGACATCTTAACCAATACCACGCGCTCGGTATTTGCTGAGTTTTTGGTTGGCGCAGCGTTAGGAGTACTTGACGAACCCCGCAAAGAATGGGACGCCGTAGACTTGCGCTACAAAGGTAAAAAGATCGAAGTCAAATCTTCCGCTTACTTACAAACCTGGCAGCAAAAAGCGCCTTCGATCATCAG
>CALMZT010000899.1 GCA_937870805.1 uncultured Chloroflexota bacterium | reverse complement strand
CATCCCCTGCCACAGTGCCGCCGCGTACACATGCCACAATTGGAAGTTGCCACTGCTCAGACTGATGACCAGCGCCAATGACCCAAACGCCGCGCCCGTGTCCCCGATAATCATCATTAAGCGGCGGTCATAGCGATCCGCCAGTACGCCAGCGACTCCGCTTGCAAGCATGAGCGGCAAAAGCATAAACAGCGAGAGCAGCGCTAATGGTGTGGCTTGCCCGGTTTGTTGATACACGTAAATGCCGACAGCCAGAAAACTCATGTTGCTGCCGATCTGTGAGACGGTTTGAGCCGCCGCCAGGCTGTAGAACGTTCGCGTGCCGCGCTGGACAGGTGTATTTGTGGTGCTGGATGATGTTGATTGCATGACAATTGTCTCCTTTAGGTCTTGAATTTCGTTCAATACGAATTGCAATGAACTTGGTAACGGGCAAAGTGAAAGTTAGGGTTGTCCGTTTGTGGACAATCCGAGGTCAAATGGATGATATGGTGAATAGCCTTTAGCTACACGCTATCAGGCTGCCAGTTTGAGTTGGTTGGCTGTTGTGGGTGTTATATGATCAGATGTCTAAATCCTCGATCTCAGGTCCATCCATCGCCTGACTCACGGCTTGATAGAGGTCGCTGGAGACATGTGCCTTTAAGTCTTCAATCGTCTTGAAGACCTGTAACGAGTAGTCGCCGGACTCTTTGAAAGTCTCCCAGTCCCAACCGAAGCCCATCAGCTTCCGCAGAAACCCGTTTCCAACGCCCCAGTTTTTGGGATTACCCCAGTGGTCAGGGTCGCCCTCCGAGAAGTCCCAATCGGGGACGATGCGTGTGTGCAAAGCATATTGGTTGCCAGCGGTGCGGTAGACGTTCAGGATTTCGGTTCCCTCCTCGTTACTCGTGGGTTGAAGCCAGCGAACAAGGAGCTGTCCCCGGAAACGCTTGCGCCGATGTGCGCCACTTCTGTTCACGATTACCGTGATCTCCTCTAATCCTCGCTCGCTAGGCGTATTTGTGGTGCTGGATGATGTTGATTGCATGACTTTTATCTCCTCTAGTGAATTTCGTTCAA
>CALMZT010000898.1 GCA_937870805.1 uncultured Chloroflexota bacterium | reverse complement strand
AGCAGGGACACAGCCTTATTCAAGCCCTTCTTGATGCTTTACTTGGACTACCTCTCGTCCCTGCCTGAGTAGTTACGCTTTTTCAGCGTGCGATCTTTCACACGAGTAATGGGACGATAAATCCATTCAATGGGCATGTGCATCATCCACGTCACAGGCAGCGACCACAACAGACAACCCGCAGCCAAAGTCACGAACGGCGGCAGGATTTGCGACAGCAGGAACGATTCAATGACGAACAACATCAACAGCGTCCACACGAATACCAGCGTCGTCTTCACGTAGCGCAGCACGACACGCCGCGTATACATCACATGACGCACCAACGACATTTCAGTTTTCGCCACCTCTTCGACAAGGTTACGTTCCACCGCGCGATTGATGGCGAAGGCAGCGTTGAAGTGTTTGATGTCTTCGTCATTCACGCCATCTGCGACCAGCCCTTCAGCGCGCAATCCAGTAGGGTCGCGCATGGCTTCCAGCGCGTCCAATTCCGGCTTCTGCTCAAAAGCACCAAAGTATTCGAGGCGCTTGCCCGCGCTGAACGGCAGCGTAAAGTCGATGCTGGCAGGTTCATATTGGTAACGCAGCACTTCGCGCTTGACGTTCAGCGATTCGTCCGGCGAAAAAGCAATTGCGGTAAAGGCGAACGATGGGTTTTGCACCGTTTCAGGAAAGCCCGGCGTATGAATGCCAAAGTAAAAGTCCACAATGTCCTTAAACAGCAAATACAGCGCACGCAGCGGAATGAACAGCAGCAAATACAGTACCAAACTGATTGAAATGTACAGCACTAAGCCGGGGACGATGCCTTCACTGCTCAAAATCGGCGTAAAGTTGCGCAGCAGCATTTGAATCAGTTCGCTCACGAGGTCTTTGAAAAACACCGGAATGAGCACCATCAACCCCGCGACACTAATGTGCGCCGTCGCAATGCGATGCAGAGTGCCCACGCGCACTTCGCAGCGCTGCAAGTGCGCGCGCATGGCATTACGTTCCGCTTCGTTGAAGTGGTGGACGGCTTCGGTCTCGGTGGTTGGGTGTTTCCGTTCTTGCGCTGCCATTGGGTGCTGCTCACTGCTTAACACTTGGGGTTCAAACCCCCAAGCTACCTCAATTTGGAAACCTCTGATGCTCTTTAACTAAATAGTACGGAGTATCGCACCGCCAACTCTCGCCTGTCTTGCTCCCCTCTCCCCCGCGAAGCGAGTGGGAGAGGGGTCGGGGGTGAGGGGCACAAATGCCCTTTACTCCGTCTTTAAAAGTTAAACTGCATAAGAGGTTGATACTGTTAGTTCTAACCCCTTGAGGGGTTTAAAAAGTTATCCCTAGACGGAGGTTTTGAACCTCTGGCTAGCTGGTTGACGATTTACAGTCTTGCTGCGGCTTTGGCTGCCAGCCAGAACAGTTTTTCGCGCGTGTCGGCTTGCCGATGCCAACCACGATGATCCCATGCGTCACCGCTGATGTCGTCACCGCCGTACAACACCTGCCCGAAGGTGACGCCGCGAAACTGCGCGACGGCGAAAAACGCGGCGGCTTCCATCTCTACCGTTATACACCCTTCCGCTTTGCGGCGGAGGATTTTAGCAGGCGTTTCGCGGTACAACCCGTCGGTTGTCCACGTTTTGCCGACGATGTAGGATACTTCATGCGCGTCCAAGGTGTCGATGATTGCCGTGATCGCTTCAGGACTGGCGTGTACTTCGCGCGCAGGCGGTAGATAATGATACGATGTGCCTTCGTCGCGCACGGCTGCATCCGGTACAATCACATGCCCAACGGCGATCTCACGGTTCAACACGCCCGCACCACCACAAGCGATAAACTTGCGTGCGCCCAATGCGATCAATTCATCCATGAAACCTGCCGCCAGCGGCGCGCCCACGCCGGGATGCACCACCGCGATGCGCGTGCCGCCGACCTCCACAGCGTACACCGGATTTTCGCCCAACTCGCTGCCAAGATGCGTCACGAGTTCCGCGTCTTTGCACACCTTCTCGATCACCTTCTGGAAAAAGCAGAACACCAGACGTTCCGGCATAGTGTCCAGCGGCTTAAGCACCTGTGAGGGTTCGATGATGGCGAGGGGTGTTGGGTCAAATTCCAAAATCGGGTAAGACATAGTTGCTAACCTCTGACTTCGTGGCGTTGGCGGGCGCTGGATGAACGCTTAATGAAAAAACGCCCCTCCAGCAAGCTGAAAGGGCGCGAAACATCGTGTCTGTGTCGTTCCCTCATCTTGCAGGTCACATGCCTGCCGGATTTAGCACCTTCCCGACGCTTCGGGGGTTGCTGTGGGTTCAACGAGCCGTACTCTTCCCCACTCTGGATGAGATTTAAGATTCATCCTAGCACTCCTGAACAAGGGTGTCAAGTGTTGTGTAAAGGCTGGGGCAATCGCATCAAATTTAGCTCGAAGGCTACAAGGGTTCATAACAAATCCGTAGGGGCGAACCTATGTGTTCGCCCATCGGGCAGACCTATGGGACGGCACCTACAACAACGCTTGTAACCTTTCTTGACCCACCCCATGATTTTGATGCAATCGCCCTAGTAAAGGCGGAGTGGTGAGGATACGTAGGGGCGCACCATGTAAGCGAAGCGGCGTGCGCCCGACTTTGAAAATCACCACTCCCGTAAAGGGTGGCATAACAAATAAGGCGATTGCATGAAAAGGGATAAGGGGGCAGGGCGATTGCATCAAAATCGTGAATTGGGTCAAGGAAGGTCAGAAACGTCATTGTAGGGGCGAACCTGTGTGTTCGTCCGCTGCTCAGCCCTGTACGCTTGTCCCTACAAATATGTTGTGAACCCTCATAGCCTTTTCATTAAATTTCATGCAATCGCCCTACAAAACAAAGCTTTACGCCATCGGTAAACATGCTCCATGTTACAATGGAAAGCGAATGTTGAGGGGAAGCCATGCTGCGAATAAAACTTTCTGTCGTGCTGCTCGTCATCTGTTTAGGGGTTGCTGGGTGTACGCTCGGCGCTGTGCCAGGCGGGGATTTTGGCGCGCGCGCGGCGCTCATCCCTAGCAATGTGAACGCGGTACAGCTTTTGGGCACACTGGGACGCGGCGAGATCATCAAGATCGCGCTTGCGCCCGATGGCTCGTACCTGGCAGTTGCCAGCAGTTTAGGCATCTGGCTTTATGATGGCGCGACCATTCTCAGCACACGGCATTTCGAGCCGCCTACCCCCCGCTTGCTTGCGGGTCATGACGGCGCTGTGACAACCGTTACCTTCAGCGCAGACGGCACGCGGTTGGCATCAGCCGGCGAAGATGGCACTGTGCGAGTGTGGGACGCCCTCTCCGGCAGCCCCATCGGTGAGCCAATGCCACATGGCGGGCGGATAACAGGCGTCGCTTTCAGCCCCGATGGCACGATTCTGGCATCCTCCAGCGACGACAACAGCGTGCGCCTCTGGGACATCAGCCAAACCGCATTGGATGGCGGCATCTTCGGCAACGCCATCGGCGAACCACTGCGCCAGAATCAGCCTATCACCAGCGTCGCATTCAATCCGATCACCGACGGCAGCACTTTACTTTTAGCAGCAGGCAGCGTTAACCACGCGATTTTGCTGTGGACATTGGATATGAACGGCGCAGTGCAGGAAGGCAGTCCAACACGTTTAGATACTTTTGCAGGCGCAGTGATGAGCGTCGCTTTCAGCCCGGATGGACAGACACTGGCGTCAGGGCATCAGGACGCTAACGGAATCGACAACAATGTCCACCTGTGGGATATGGCAACGTTTGAACAGATTGGCGAGCTGTCAGGACATACGCGCGGCGTACAAAGCGTCAGTTTCAGCCCCAACGGACGCATGTTGACTTCCGCCAGCCTCGACGGGACAGTGCGTATCTGGAGCGTCAACTCGCGTGCCCCAATTCTGGAGATGAACGATCATGCGGCAGTAGTCACGAATGCTGTGATTTCGCCGGATAACACGATGCTGATTTCGGGCGGCAACGACGGCAAGGTGCGCATCTGGGGAATCAGCATCGGCGGTCCGCTGAATCAGTTAAGTGGTTTCGGCAGCGACGTCATCAGTGTCGCCTTCAGCCCTGATGGTTCATTGATTGCCGCTGGCACCGATGACAACGCCATACATCTGTGGGATGCACAAAGCGGTAATGAAGTCGCAACGCTGCGCGGGCATGAGGACGCTATTTTGTCTGTTGCCTTCAGTCCCGATGGCACACGGCTGGCATCGGGCAGCCGCGACAGCACAATTTTGCTGTGGGATTTACAGGCGGCGCTGGACCAAGACCTATACGCGAATGAATTATCACCCTGTGACCGAACCGAAATTTATGCAGGGCTTTCGGATTTAGCACAGCAGACTCATCCCTGTAACAGAGTATATCGGCTCACAGGGCACGCTAACGATGTGCGCAGCGTAGCGTTTAGCGCAGATGGACGTTTGCTGGTGTCCGGTGGCTGTGCGCAGCTTGTAGCTGATGTATGCCAACAGGGCGAGGTGCGGCTGTGGGATGTGGATATGCTGGGCGAAGTTTCGTTGATGCTGGAACATACTGACTGGGTGGAAAGTGTGGCGTTCAGCCCCGACGGCGTGCGCCTAGCGTCGGGCAGCCGCGATGGGACGATCAAGATCTGGGATGTGGAAAGCGGATTACTTGTGAATACGCTTTACGGGCAGCAAGGTTGGGTGGAGAGTGTGACGTTCAGCTATGATGGTTTCCTGCTGGCGTCGGGCGGTGGTGATGCGCGAGTGCTGATCTGGAATCTGGAAGATGAAGACCCGCTGCCGAGAGGGGTGCAAGCACAAGGTGAAGACGTGAGCGAAGTCGCCTTCAGTCCCAATGGACGGTTGATCGTGTCGACAAGCCGTAACGGTTATGTGCGTGTGTGGGATGTGCGCTCCGGCATTTTGCTGAACGATTTAACCGCCCAGCTTGACGCTGTGAACAGCGTATCCTTCCGCCAGGACGGCAGCGTCTTTGCAACAGGCGGCGCAGATGGCACGATCCGCTTATGGGGCTTGCCTTAGATTGTAAAGGAAAGAACTGGTGGTCTCGCTTGACAGTGTGGGTAGAATAATAATCACTGGACTTTCGCTTTGATGCCTTGTTTTCGTGATGTTGAGCCAACAGGCTCCTGTTTTTCTCCCTCTCTCCGCTGGCATGTAAGCGAAGCGGCGAGGGTTGGGCAGAGGGGTTAACTG
>CALMZT010000897.1 GCA_937870805.1 uncultured Chloroflexota bacterium | reverse complement strand
ATTTGTCCGGCGGCGAACAGCAGATGCTGGTTATCGGGCGCGCGCTGCTGGCACATCCCCGGCTGATGATGCTTGATGAGCCGTCATTAGGGCTTGCGCCCATGCTGGTACAAGAAATCTTCGAGATCGTGCGTGAAATTAACAAGCAGGAAAAAGTCTCCGTGCTGCTGGTGGAACAGAACGCGCGCGCCGCATTGGAACTCGCGGATTATGGCTACGTGATGGAGCAGGGACGTATCGTGCTCGATGGTCCCGCGTCGCAGTTGGCGCAGAACGAAGACATCAAAGAGTTCTACCTGGGCTTGAACACGTCCGGCGAGCGCAAAAGCTACCGTGAAGTTAAGCACTACAAGCGGCGCAAGCGCTGGTTGGGCTAAAGCGCAGCCCTGTGTGCTTGCAGCAGGAATACAACCCCGCATGAAACTGTTAACATTGTAGAGGCGCAGCGCCTCTGCGCCCTTCCCTGATATAGGGTGCTTGTTACGCCATACCCTAATCTTGATGTTGCTGCTGCACAGCGTCACCAACGGTGCGCTACATAGCTTGCCTCGACATAAATGTAAATGTGCAGCTTTGCATCAGTGTCGCCAGCGCCAGTTTCGCCGCCATCGCGAAAAATATTTTGGAAAGAGTCTCTAACAGACGGTATACTCCCGCTTTGATAAATAACTGACGTTACGCATCCGTTCGCTGTTGTGGACGCTGGCTGCCAGCTATGTGATTTGGAAACCCGTTCACGGGTTGGACGATTAAAGACGGAGTAAAGGAAGGGCGTCTACCTTTGTCAGGCGCACACGTAGGTGCGCCCCTACGAATGCGGTACTCCGTCCTATTGGGTTAAAGAGCATAAAAACCCGAAGTGGTAAACTGCATAAGGTGAGTTACGGAAATTGGATGTCCTCAATCGGCTCAACTGTGCTGAACTGTCCCTCAGTGGCGGAGAAAGTTTCATCAACCGCAGTTCCTTCAATCGTACCAAAGACGCGGAAGGTGTAATCGCCTGGACGCATGGGGATGAGATCGGCAGTATAATGACCGGGTTCACGGGCTATCGGACGCAGGTTCAGAGTACGAGCTGCCGGTCCAAAGGTCACTTCGATTTGAAGCGTATCTTCCAACCCAATGACCCCGCTGCTCACTTCTTCGGGGGCTGCCTCCTCGGTATTGCTATGTTCGCCTTCTGGTTCAGGGGTGGCTTCCGCTTCAGTGAGGTCATCTTCATCACTATGCCGCGATACTGTGATTTCGGTTCCATTCATCAAACCTGTATACGCTGGCTCTTCGCGCCAGCCAATTTCGATGGTGTAGTCGCCCACCTCACGTCCTTCGTGCGCGGATATAACACCCACAGCGAGAACCAAAGCCAACGCGCCTGCTAACAGGGTAAAACGGATAAACTGTGTCTTCATATCTATGTCTCCTCAATTGTATTCGATAGACTGTTCAACATCAGGAACAACAGCGTCCTGCTGCTTACAAGTGACAGCTTTCACAAACTATCTCAGACAATACCTGATTTGCTTCAAATTCACCAAAACATGATTAGAAAATCATATTTCCTCTAGAGGAGTTAGCCGAAGCACAAGTGCCTCGACAAATTTATCGGATACGACATGCTCCATGAGTTCCGCTTCTTGATGAGCTTGGTCCTGATTGTAATTAAGATGTTCGATAAGGAATTGCTCAATCAATTCATGCCGTTGAATGACATTCCGAGCAGATTTCTCACCGATTTGCGTCAGTTTAACGCCACGATGTTTGCGGTAATCCAGCAATCCAACGGCACACAAGCGCCCTGCCATGTCTGTCACCGAAGGCGCTGAAATCAACAGCGCCTCCGCTAATGCATTAGTCGAAACTCGTTCACACTGCTTTTGCAGGGTGTAAACAGCTTTCAAGAAATCTTGCACTGACTGCGATTCTGGCAATCTGGTTTGAGACATAACTTTGCCTCCTCCTGCTCCAACCCTGCTTATTGAGAAGTTTGCGCTGCAAAGTCGATTTCTAACTGCACTTCGCTCGACACATTGGCAACGCCTGACGCTTCGGGAATAGTCATACCGAAATCTTGATACCTGACTGTCGCACGAGCGCTTCCTTCAAGCCGTGTTTCGCTGACAGGCATGAGGGTCGCATCAAAGATGACTTCATGTGTCACCCCATGCACCGTGAGATCACCAATGATCTGGAAGTTAAAAGATTCGCCGATAGTCACAGTATCAGGTAAACCAGTCAAGGCTGTCGGAGTAAATTCCGCGAACTCAAATTCTGTGCGATCCGCCTGTAAGATTTGCCCACGCAGAGCGCGAGTGCGAAACTCGTTGTCTGTTTCCAGCGTTCTCACATTAATCCGTATCGTGCCAAGCTGCGAATTGTCCGGATTTTGAAAGTCCACCAGTAATTCGCCCGCAACTTCATTCGTACTACCGACAACCGTTTTGGGATTTCCGAGCAAAGTCTCGTTTACAAGAAAACGTACTTCGGACTCGTCAGATGTGATATGAAATAAGGTGCGCGTATCGCCCGGTTGGAGTACCAGTGCCGGGACAGCCGCTGCACTGCTAGGCTGACCAGAACCAGCGGAGAACCAGATGTATGCCGCGCCAGCCAGGAGCAGCAGTGCTGCTGCAATGATGATAGCAAGTGCAGATTTTACGCCTTTAGATGAAGCGATGGGCATCTGCCCCATATTGATACTACGATCCATAGTTAACCACCTTAAAGTAATGTCACAAGGCTGGCGACCACAACACTGACGACAGCCAGGATAATGCAGCCCTTCAGAAAACCGACGAAGTGAAACCGATAGAGATGGAGTGATTGTTCGTCTACTCCTTCTGAGCCGGGAATAATCGCAAATCGGGGCTTAATGATCGTCAGGAGCAGGTAATCCAAAATCAGTAAATCAAAGAGATTGAAGATCATTAGAACACCGTAGATGTTAAGAAACAGAGTCAAGAACGACGGATTTCCATTGTTCTCAGCGTGCAGTCTCATGATAGAGAAAAACAGCACTGCAATTGGTACAGCGAGAAAAAGCACTGATACCATCCGCTGCTGACGCTTTTCAGTCGGAGTAATCGGTTCCACCAGTGCCTTGATTTCAGGTGGGTAATCTTGCAACCAGAGACGTGGGTTAAAGCGCAGCGAACCGATGATGACTATCGACAAACCGATACTCAAGATCAGACCCTCCGTGATAATATTTCAATAGATAGATTCACGATTGCTTCCTTAAAATTTGACCATGAAGGCAGTGAAATACATGAGCATTAAGCCTGCGATCAGTCCGCCCAGATTGACACCGTTGACAAGTAGCTGAGAGCTGCCGTGTATCCCTTGCCATCAACTTACCAAACGACTTGCAGAATAGCACCGACACCAATCGCCAGGGAGATCGTCGCCAGCACTGGTGATTGGAAAAAACCAACGTAACGGAAAGTCAAAGTTCTTCATGACCAGCCTGCTTCGATTTCACCCACGAGAAAAACGAGGGAAGAAGCGTCCCGTGCGCTGCATATAAGCCCTGTACTCGTCACCGAAACGCTCAATCATCACGGCTTCTTCACGATCAACTCGAGTAGCCACGACCAGGAGCAAGGCTAGAAGACCAGGCAGCCCAACAATCCAGTTGGCAGATGCCAGTAAGACAGACACAAACATGGCTATCAAAGCGCTGTACATCGGGTGGCGTACCCAACGGTATGGTCCGGTCTCGATCAGTGTATGATCCCTGCGTAGGTGGAGTGTAGTTTGAAAATTGGCTCCCAATGTTCTGGTGATCCACATTAGGAGCGGCAGTACCAGAAAACCAAGAACAATTCCCATCCAGCGCAGCCCTATTGGAAAAGGTAGATCTGCCCAACTAAGCCAGTTCGGTTGGATAAAATAGAGCGCAAACACCACAACCATGAATGACACACTCACGATACGCCCGATGGCGAACATGGTGTAATTCGCCTCTCGAACTTCAAATTCGCCCCCCTCGACTTTCGCCTTATGATTGTGATAGAGGCGGATACCGTAAAACCCAATAATAATGACAAGAAGGAAAAATT
>CALMZT010000896.1 GCA_937870805.1 uncultured Chloroflexota bacterium | reverse complement strand
AGACTGGAAGCTCGATGCGGGACAAGCCCAACCGGATGGTTCGCGCGTCTATGAGTGTACGCTGCAAGTGAAGTTCGATGACGACCTACCGAATTTCACAGGCAAGTACGCATATGGTACACGCGATGATCGCTTTGTGTATCTTGGCTGGGCGTATGCCGAGGGTGGCTGGGTGCGGCGTATCAAAATCTCTTTGAAAAGCATCACCAAGACGCAAATCGAACAGGCGATTGCCAACGAACAGGTTTTGCAGGCAGTGGTCGAAGATGGTACTGCCGCTGCGACGATCAAGCTGAAAGATGGCTGGACGCTGACTTCGTAGAAGTTTTTACTAATATCCGAGTGATTATGCAATGCGCAGCGCAGATGCCGCAATGCCAATCGCGCCGCCGATGAGCATCAGCCACGTCGGATTGATCTTCGTGCGCAGCAGCAAAACGAGCGTGCCGACCATCATCGCGGCGGCAAGTGGGCTAAAGGCTGCGCCATCCAGCGTGCGCAGCGCCGCAATTCCCAGATCGACCAGCGTCACCACAATTGCTGCCACGACGCCGACGTTCACGCCAGCGAGAAACGCGCTCCAGAACTGGCTTTTGCGCATCCCCGGCAGCAGTGGCGCGGTGAGAATCACCAGCACAAAAGAAGGCAAAAACACGCCGAACGTTGCTACGAACGCGCCCGGCACTCCGGCGACAATGTAGCCGACGACGGTAGCGGCTGTCGAGACAGGACCCGGCGTGATCTGCCCGATGGCGATAGCGTCTAATACCTCGCGGGCGGAGAGCCAGCCGAAAGTATTCACAAGGTCTTGCTGGATGTAGGCGATCAACAGGTAGCCGCTGCCGAACAGCACCGAGCCGATGCGCAGAAAATAGAAGAACAAATCCCACAAACTAGCGCGCGCTCCTACTTCCTGCGCGGCTTGCAGCAGAGGGCTTAAGGTGATGGCGAGTAAGGCGGCGCTTTGCGGTGGACGCCAGCGCGTAAGATACAAAGCGTACAACAACCCCACGCCAAGCATCACAATGACTTCCGCTACATCGAGCAGCAGCATCAGCGCTAAGGAGATGCCGAACAGCAGCCACAGTTCGCGTTCCTTCAAAGCGGTTGCGCCGAAGCGGTAGGCGACGTTGGCGATAATGGCGACGATCACGGGCTTGATGCCCCACAGCAGTGCATTGATTTGCGGAATCGTGCCGCTGCTGACGTAGAGCATTGCCAGCGCCAGTGTCAGCAGAGAGGAAGGAGCAATGAAACACACGCCCGCCAGAATCGCGCCGGGAATGCCGCGTGTGACGTGACCCACATGAATCATCACTTCAGTGGAGTTGGGTCCCGGAATGAGATTCGTTGCGGCGACGACATCGAGGAAGTGTTCGCGGGTGAGCCATTTGCGGCGCACGACGATTTCTTCTTCGGCTAAAGCAATATGCGCGACGGGTCCGCCAAACGCCGACAGGCTCATCCGTAAAAACAGGCGCGCTAATTCGCCGTAAGACGGTTTAGCGACGTTTATCATGTTGACTCGTTGTCCAGTACGTAGCAGCCTGCGTTGCTGGGATGGTCAAGCACGCGCGCATCGCCCGGCACATGGCGGATTGCCCACAGGATCAGCAAATCCCCGACAGCGCCCATAATCATGAATGCGCCGAGAAAGACCAGCCACCCGTGACCGATCAGTGTGCCAATCAGCGTAGGCAAGATTCCCGTGATAATCAGTGGCAGTGCCGCGCCAATGCGATAGCCAGTTGCCTGCATGGGCACACGGGCGTGGGCATAGGGACTGAGCGACTTTTTGTCGATGCCGAAGCGAATGCCGCTGATGGGCACTCCTCCAAAGATCATCCAACCGAGGGCGTGAACCGCTTCATGCGCCACGACCAACAAGGCTAATCCCAAAAACGTCAATAAGACTTCGCCGATGCCAAACTTCCAGGAGTCGGGAAAGCCCCACATCAGAAAATAAGGGATGACGGGTACAATCAATAAAACGAATGACAACGCTAATGCGGGACGCAGCAGGTCGCTGATAGGAATCGAAACGTCGCGCATGGTTGTGGGGTCAAATTGCGGCTCGTTCAACGTAAACCTCCTAAGGCGTCAAGCAGCGCCGCACCAGCCAGTCCGTGCGCGCGGGCGGCGGCGATTTCGTCAAAGGTCGTCCCGGATGCGCGCACGCTGCCGTCTATGCCTTCGATACCCGCCGCTGAGATCGCATCTAACATTTGCTGCGAGAGTACGGGCAATTCCTCACGCCCGCGCGCTGGCTCACACGGCGTCGTGGTGATGGCGACGGCGGTTTCAATGGCGATATTGGTTTGAGTCAACGCAGCAGACATTGTTGGGTTAAATTCGAGGTGCGGAGTAGGAAAATTCCCCAAATCAACAGGTGTCTGTTCTGGTGGGAAAGTTATCACCATCAATAGTATCGCCAACCCAATCATCAACAGCGCGAGTCCGATGGCAATAATCAATAGAGTGCCATTGGAAATCTGCATACGCTGTTACCGCTGCACCACGCCGCCAAGCGCATCGACCAGCTCACCCCCTGTAAACCCCTGTGCGCGGGCGAAGGTAATCTGATCGAACGTCGTGAGTAAATTGCCGCGCGCATCGCCCGCCGTGAGCGTCAAATCCAGAGTACCAAACTTCGCCGGAATACTCGCGGTGAACGGTGTGCTGAGCACATCCAGCGTTGCTAGCACAATCTCGGCGACCCTCCCCAGATCGCCCAACGAGTCGATCTCCGCCGAA
>CALMZT010000895.1 GCA_937870805.1 uncultured Chloroflexota bacterium | reverse complement strand
AACGCAATCGCGTACTGTCTTGTACAATGGAAACACACTTTTGCGGTGTTTAGCGATGAATGAGCCTGCTGCCCAAAAACCGAATGCGTGGGTACGTGCGCTGCCGCTGTGGCACTCGCTGTTTTTCATTTCGCTCCTCACCGTTACGGTTATCCTATTGATCGACCCCGATACCGTAGAGCAGCGACTTACGGCACTGCTGCTATCGGGGTTGCTCGGCATTTGGTATGCCGCTAGCGTATGGTGGCTGACTACACGAAACCGAACACAGATGCCTTATCTGCTTGCCTATTTCATTATCGGCTGGGTCATCTGGTTCGCTCTGACCAACATCAGCCTTGTCTATATGCTGCTCCTGTTTGGACTGTTCCCACATGTGTTTATGAGCATGAGACTGCTGTGGGCAAGCATTGGCGCGGCGATTTTGATGGCGCTGGTGGTACTGAGGCAAACAACGGTTTCCAGCGATGGTGTGAGCACCTTGATCGTCTTGATGTCGCTGGCGACGATTGGCGGTATCGTCATCGCGCGCTTCATCGAGGCGATCATCAACGAGAGTATAGCACGCCAGCAGTTGATTACGACGCTGGAATCGACGCGGCGCGAACTGGCGGCTGCTGAGCGTCAGGCGGGGATTTTGCAGGAACGCCAGCGCCTCGCCGGAGAAATCCACGACACGCTGGCGCAGGGACTCACCAGTATCGTTATGCATCTGGAAGCGGCAGAAGCGGCACTCAACGAGACGCCGATAGTCCAGCAGCATTTGAACGAAGCGCGCACGATTGCCCGCGCAAATCTCAGCGAAGCGCGCCGCGTGGTATGGGGGTTACGCCCACAGGCACTTGAGCAGCAAGCCGTCGAGAGTGCGCTGTTGCAAGCGGTCAACGATTGGTCGGCGTCGAACCGCATTGCCGCAGAAATGGTCGTCATCGGCACGCGCGTCACGTTGTCGTTAGATAAGGAAGTCGCGCTGCTGCGGGTGCTGCAAGAAGCGCTTGCCAACGTCGCCAAACACGCCTGCGCGCAGCATGTCACCGTCACGCTGTCGTACATGCCGAACGCTGTAGTGGTCGATATTCACGATGACGGGGTGGGATTTACCGACACGCAAAAACCTGTGAACGGGCACAGCGGCTTCGGACTGTTGAACATGCGCGAACGCCTCACACAGCTTCAAGGCACACTGACCATCGCCAGCAGCGCGGACGAAGGCACAACGCTCGTCGCAGAAATCCCGCTTCCCTGATAACATACAATTTCTCTATGGGAAGGATATTTATCGTTGTATCAGGAGAGAGTCAATGAAAACACCTGAGGAAATGGGCTTTTCAAGCGATGCCATTTTTACACGGCAGGCATTAAGTTACTGGGAACAATTTCCTCCAGAAACATTTATCGCGGAAATCATGTATTCCATAAGAACGCACATTTCAATTATGGAAAGATACCTAAAAGCCATCAGTAATGATGAAAAAATAACGGATGTCACTTTAGCAGATTTTAGCAACCAACTATCTTTGAAGGGGGTTTGTCAAGATGCTTTAAAAAGAGCCGATAAGATTAACAAGATACTCATTTTGGCTTCACACTACTCAACCAGTCTTGAACAAGACAAGCGCAAACAAGAATAAAAAGCATTATTCAAGGAACGTGGTGTGCCGGAGTCGATTCGCATTCTCATCGCAGACGATCACCCTGTCGTGCGTACAGGGCTGCAAGGGATGCTTGCCAAGCACGAAGAATTTGTCATCATCGGCGAAGCGGAGAACGGCGAACAAGCGCTGCGTTTGACCAGTGAACGGCGTCCCGATGTTGTGCTGATGGACTTGCGAATGCCCCTGATGGATGGCTTACAAGCAACGATTCAGATTCGTCAGCAGTACCCCAGTGTGCAAATCCTCATCCTCACAACTTACGACAGTGACCGCGATATTGTGTCGGCTATTCACGCGGGCGCGATTGGCTATCTGCTGAAAGATGCGCCGCGTGAGGAGTTGTATCAAGCGATACGCGCCGCCGCGAAAGGCAAGTCGATCCTCAACCCCGACATCGCTGCGCGCCTGATGGAGCACATGCGCAAGCCCGCCAATGTAGATCAACTTAGCGAACGCGAGATTGAGATTTTACATCGGGTGTCAGAAGGCATGACGAACAAACAAATCGGCGGGCAATTACACATCAGCGAGGCGACGGTGAAGACGCATCTCATCCACATCTTCGCCAAGCTCAACGTTTCAGATCGCGCCGCTGCTGTGAGGATTGCGATTGAGCGTGGGATTTTGCAAATCAAATAGGCTTTACTTAGATTGAAGTAAAATTCGGACTGTATTTGGACTGAGTATCAACGTTGTGTACCAAAGCGAAATTTCTCAATCTTTTCAAAAAGTAACCACCACAAAGTTTTCTGATTCTGAGCTATGGCAATACCCTAATTTGAAAGAGTGTTCAGGTTTCTCTCAAGTTGTTGTTCAAATGCCATCGGACTGAGGTAGCCGAGAGCCGAATGTCGCCGCTGCTGATTGTAAAATCCCATGATGTATCCAAACAGTTCCGTGC
>CALMZT010000894.1 GCA_937870805.1 uncultured Chloroflexota bacterium | reverse complement strand
GATGCAAAGGTAACGATTCGTGTACCCTACTGGAACTCGCGTGACATGGCAACTGACCCCACGCACAAAGTCTTCTTCAGCGAATATTCCTTTGATTACTTTGATCCCAGCACACGGCACGGTATAGAGCGTCCCTATTATTCGACAGCGCGCTTTCGGCTCGCCAGCAAACATTACTATAGCTACTTCTGGTGGGGATTTCCGCGCATGCAGCTTGCTTATCGTCGTGTGTCCACGCCGCGTTCGATGCGTATTCTGGAAGCGTTGGCGCGCCACTTTTGCGGCGTGATCTGGGTAATGGAATTCGACTTGGTGACGTTGAAATGATGGGGCGTATCAAACATTCGGTCAAGCAAATTATCACTTTACCTGCACGGTTGGCACAACTCCAAGAGAATCTATCGCGCTTGGAATGGCGCTTGGACGAACTGGAAGCCAAGCAACAGCTCAACGGCGTTTACACGCTGTACCAATCCGCGCCTGTTGAGGTATCCAGTGTCATTAATCGCTATGAACTCAGCGTCCTTTCGCAAAATGGCGAGGATGGCGTGCTGTTCTATCTGTTCTCGACACTTGGCACGGTTAATCGGTACTTTGTTGAGTTCGGCATTGAAGACGGGCGCCAGTGCAACACTGGCAATCTATCGCTGAATTTTGGTTGGCGTGGCTTGCTCATCGAAGGTAATGTCGAATATGCCCTGAATGCACGCCAATACTACGCACAACGCCTGCGTGAACGTCGCGATGACGTGAAGATTGCGAATGCTTTTATTCAGCCCGATAACATCAATAAATTGTTTGAGGATAATGACGTCCCCGCCGAGATTGATTTGCTGTCTATCGACATCGACGGCAATGATTATTGGGTATGGCAGGCGATGAATGCCACGTCACCGCGTATTGTCGTCATCGAATATAATGCTTCGATGGGGGCGGAACGCTCAATTAGTACGCAGTATGATCCAACTTTTGACCGCTGGAAGAAGCACGACAGCGGTTATTATCATGGTGCATCGTTGACGGCACTGAATAAATTGGCGGCGTCGAAAGGATACGGACTCATCGGGTGTGACAGCTTAGGTATAAACGCCTTTTTTGTACGGAGCGATGTTGTCGCAGGTAAGTTGCCCCTGCTCACACCGCAGGCAGCGTTTTTCCCTCATTTCCAACGTCCCGAAAGCGTCGAAGATCAGTTTGCACGTATCCAACATCTATCCTTTGAGCAAGTTTGATTTTGCTCTACTCGGATAATAGATTTTCAATACGCTGATTTATTGAGCGACTTACGTTATTTTAGGGCGGGCAATTATTTTACGCAGACATATAACGATCATGCCATAACTGGAACATCAGCAGCGTCCATAACTTTTTGCGGTTGTCGCGCTTCTTGGCAAAGTGTTCGTCTAGAAGCTGCTTGATAGCGCTGTACTGGAAAATTCCTTGCTGCTCAATGCGCGTCTGCGACAGCATATCCGTCAGCAGTGGACGAAGTTCGCCTGCCAGCCAGTAGGCAACAGGCATATTGAAACCCTTTTTCTTGCGGTAGATAATTTCACGCGGCAGCAGCGGCTCGACACTCTTCTTGAGGATGTACTTGCCTGTCAGTCTATTCAACTTTAGGTCGGCGGGAATAGTCGCTACAAAATCAACCACGTCGCGATTCAGGAAGGGCACGCGCACTTCTAACGAAGCTGCCATGCTGGCACGATCTACTTTAAACAGAATGTCGCCTTCCAAATACATCTTGAGATCGTCGTACATCACACGGTTCAGATGATTCTGCGCACGTGTGTCGGCAGCGTGTTCATAAGCGCGTGTGTAGGTTTCACGCAGCACAGGGCGCACCCAATCTTGCAGTAGCCCCGACTTTTCTTCGTCGACAAACGCGCCTAGCCAGCGATGATGCCGTGCCTCCAATGACACGCCGCGTCCAGCCAAAAAGCGCTTCAAACGGAAATCCAAGCTGATGTTATCGAACGACACGCCCATCTTGCCCACAGCATTCATCACCAGATGCTTGTGCAGCGCGAAGGGGATGAAGCGCTCGTACTGCCGCAGCAGCTTATGTGCTACTAGCGTCGGATAGCCTGCAAACAATTCATCGCCGCCGTCGCCACCTAACACCACTTTCACTTTTTCACGTGCGAACTTCGACAGCAAAAACGTCGGGATGAGCGACGAATCAGCGAACGGCTCGTCTAGGAAATCGGTGATATTCGCCACCATGTTCACTGCCATCTTGTCGGTGAGCTTCATCTCGTGGTGGCGTGTTCCGACATGCTGCGCGACCATACGCGCATACCGCGATTCATCAAACGAGTCTTCTTCAAAGCTGATGGAAAAGCTGTCAACAATATCAGGATAAAGCTGTGCCATCAGCGCGGCGACGGTACTGGAATCCACGCCGCCGCTGAGCAGCACGCCCACTGGTACATCGCTCACGAGTTCCTGGCGCACACTTTCGCGCAGCACGTGGAGCAAGTCGTAATCGCGCCAGCCTTTTTTGCTTTGCGTCTCGCTGCGGCTCAAATCAATGTCCCAGTAACGGCGGATACGCACGCCTTGCACGCGGTTATATCGCAGCGTGTGTCCGCATTCCAAGCGTGAGATTGCGCGCAGAATCGTGCGCGGAGACGGTACATATTCATATGAGAGGTATTCGTTCAGCGCGATCAGGTCAAGGTCACGCTTCAGCGCCGGATGCTGCATTAGCGCCTTGAGTTCCGAGCCGAACACTAACTGTCCATCGACTTCGGCATAGTACAGCGGCTTGATGCCCATACGATCCCGCGCGAGGAACAATTCTTCCGTGTTTTGATCCCAGATGGCGAACGCGAATATGCCATTGAGATGCTGTACACAGTCATCGCCAAATTCCTCGTAGAGGTGCAAAATCACTTCGGTATCCGCGTGGGTGCGGAACTCGTGCCCGCGCTTCAGAAGATATTCGCGCAGTTCGCGATAGTTATAAATCTCGCCGTTATAGACAATCCAGCGCGTATGATCTTCGTTCGGGATGGGCTGCTGTCCCGTAGCAAGGTCGATAATCGACAGGCGGCGCATCCCCATACCTGTAAATTCATGGCAGTAGTAACCGTCTTCTTCGGGGC
>CALMZT010000893.1 GCA_937870805.1 uncultured Chloroflexota bacterium | reverse complement strand
TTTAGGACGAAACATCTGGCTATTGTGGGGTTGGGGTTGATGGGCGGTTCGCTGGCGCTGGCTTTACGCGACAACGCTGGACAGATCACAGGCATTGACCCCGACCCGGCAACGCGAGAGTTTGCAGTGCAGAACAAGATCATCGACCACGCGACAGGTGATCTCAAAACGGGCGTGAAGGATGCTGATGCCGTGCTGCTGTGCGCGCCTGTACGCACGATTATTCAACTGGTAGACAAACAAATTGGGGCGTATCTACGCTCGAATACACTGTTAATCGACATTGGCAGCACAAAGCAGGATATTTGCGACGTGATGGGGCGGCTGCCGATTGGTGTGCAAGCGGTGGGCGGGCACCCGATGACAGGCAAGGAAAGCAGCGGCGTGTACGTTGCCGACGCCAATTTGTATCGAGGGCGTCCGTTCGTGCTGTGCCCCACGCGGCGCACGACTCCGGCGGCACGGCTGCGCGCGCTGGAACTGGTGAATGAACTCGGCGCAGTGCCCATTGAGATGGAAGCAAAACGCCATGATAAAGTGGTCGCGGCAATCAGCCACCTGCCCTATCTGTTGAGCGCGGCGCTAGTGGCGACGGTTGCCAAGCAGGGCGAACGTGACGAGGCGGTGTGGACGTTGGCGGCGGGTGGTTTCCGCGATACGTCACGGTTGGCGGCGAGTGATGTGCATATGTACCGCGATATTCTGGGGACGAACACCGAGGCGGTGGCGACGGTTCTGGCGCATTTCCGTATGCAGTTGGCGATCCTCGAAGCGATGCTGATTTCGCATGATGAACAGGAACTGGATACATCACTCACGTCGATTCGTGAACAGCGCGTGGAGTGGACGCAGAAGTATCAGAATGGGAAGTAGTGGGTAGTCGTTAGCTTTTAGTCGATAGTCGTTAGTCAATAGCGAATATAGGGCTAACCGCCACACGAAAGCGAGAGAAAATGAACCGCAAAGGCGCAAAGACCGCAAAGGAAAGACTGAAACTGGATTAAGCTGGTTCATTAGAGGGTGCTGTGTGGAGAAGACTCATGAGTGAAGTGACGAACATTTTCATTCCGTTGGATGACATTAAAGCGTTTTGCGAACGCCATCATATCCGCAAATTGTCGTTGTTTGGCTCTGTACTGCGGGATGACTTCTCGTCCGAGAGCGACGTTGATGTGCTCGTTGAGTTTGATCCAGCTCATATTCCTGGATGGGAATTCGTCACCATGCAGGAAGAAATCAGCGCTTTGTTTGGGCGAAAAGTGGATTTAAGTACTCCTGGTTTCCTGAGTGATTATTTCCGTGATGACGTGATGCGGAAAGCAAGAGTCATCTATGAACGAGTATGATTTGAACCGTCTGCGAGACATGCTTGATACTGAAAATATCCCTAAACTCATTATAGACATGACTTTCGCTTTCAACAGCCATCTGTACCTGAACAATAGGGCAATCGCATCAAATTTAGTTTGAAGGTGACAAGGGTTCACAACATATTTGTAGGGACAAGCGTACAGGGCTGA
>CALMZT010000892.1 GCA_937870805.1 uncultured Chloroflexota bacterium | reverse complement strand
CTTGACTGAAAGGAACGTTTTGAGTAGGCGGGAAATACGGTTGATTGCTCACAGTTTAACATCAACAAATAGGTACATCGGTTTGATCGACTCGGAAATAAAACGGCGTTGCTACGCCGTCTATTTTCCTATAAAAATGGGTTTGGGGCTATGCCCCTTTATGGATTAATCTTCGCTGTCTTCCAGATCATCAAGATCCAGTGAATTCACAAAATCTGCGAAGGCACTCAGGCGGGTTTCGTCCACGCCTTCACCAGCGGCGGGCTTTTCTTCCAGCGACACTTCGTTTTCCATATCTTCGTCGGGCTGGATAGCGGCTTTGTCCATCACCGATTGCGCGACGAAAATGGGCACTTTCACGCGCACGGCGAGGGCAATCGCATCACTGGGGCGCGAGTCCACTTCGATTTGTTTGCCGCCGATTTCGATGACGATGCGCGCGTAATACACGTCATTGCGCAGTTCATTAATCAGCACATGGATCACTCGTCCGCCCAATTCGCGGATCAGGGATTTCAAAAGATCGTGTGTCAGGGGACGCTGCGGAGGCATCTCTTGAAGTTCGATGGTGATGGCGTCCGCTTCAAAAGGTCCAATCCAAATGGGGAGATAACGGTCACTATGCATATCCTTCAGCACGACAATCCGATGCTGGGACATCAAACTGACGCGGATACTGTCGATTACAACCTCTATCATACAATCCACCCTGACTCAAAAATTTCTCTATCTAAGTATGGATTATACACCGAAGCAAGCAGGGGGCAATAATGTAAATTGCGCAACTCTGGACTTTCTACTTAAGATGGCGTTGCTTCTTTAGGTGTCTTTACCCTAATCTCCAAAGCGAAGCCTTCGCCCAATGCAGCAACGTAACGTCTTAGGCTGTTGAGAGTGTATGAATCGTAACCACGTTTCTCAATCCGCGCGACTTGTGCCTGGGAAACGCCTAGACGCTCTGCCATTTGTGCTTGCGTTAAACCTGCTGTTTGCCGCGCCTCGACCAATTGTAACCACAACTCCCCTTTTGCGGCTTCTTCTTCATATACTGCTTGGTATTCAGGATTTGTGCGCAGGTTGTCACGCCATTGCTGATAACGGCGCTCTCCTTCTTCAGCAATACTTTTCTTCGCCATTCATCACTCGCTTTCGTGCCGTTGGATAAAATCTTTCATACGTTTCTGCGCCTGTTCTATTTCACGGCGTGGTGTCTTTTGTGTCTTCTTTTGAAAACCATGAAGCAATACAATACGTCGTCCAATGAAGAAGAAATAGAGTATTCGGTAAATATTTGTGCCGCTTTCACGCCGCAGTTCCCAGATTTTTCCTTCCAGATGTTTAACTAATGGCTCACCTGCATGGATGTTGCGCGTCCGTAATTGCTCAAGAGACCAATCAAAACGCGCTTGGGTTTTCAGATCAAGACTTATGAGAAATTCCTCGACAGGACTTTTTCCATGTTCATCAATATAGAAAACAATAGTCCACCTTGGTTCAGTACTCATACATACGGATTTTAGTATATTTATATGATGAATGCAATGAAGGCATATTGCTATGCTCTCAAAACTCTTGTCGAAACTCCTGTTCATTGCAATGCTGGCGGCTGCCTGTCAGAATATTTCCGAGATCATGCCGCGTGAACCCACTGTACGCTATACAACGGGCGAGTTACTGATCGAAGAATCGTTCGACAGCGCCGAAAGCTGGGAATCGTGGAGCGTTGAAGGCGTCAACCTGCGCGTGTGGGAGGGCACATTTCGCATCACAGCGGGCGATCAGGGTTACGTCTGGGCGATCAACGATGATATTCATACGGACGTAGTGATTGAAGTGCGGACACGCCAACTCTCATCGCACGCCAACAATGGATACGGTGTAATGTGCCGCGCGCAGCCCAACGGCGATGGCTACTACTTCCTCATCAGCGGCGACGGTTATTATTCCATCCGGCGCGGCGCAGGCAGCGAGGTACAGGAGGTTGTCCCCTGGGAAGCCTCAAGCATGATACAGCAGGGTATCGGTGCGAATGACATTCGCGCGGTGTGTATTGGTCGCTACCTGGCGCTGTACATCAACGGCGTGTTCGTCGTGGAAACGGAGGACAACGCTGCGTTTCAAGGCTATGTAGGATTTACCGCCGCCGCCAGCGAAGGCGGTGAGGTGGATGTGACGTTTGACAATTTGACGGTTTACGAGGCGAGTATTGACGATGGCAGCTAAATCCTTTGACGTGATTGTGATCGGCGTGGGTGTCGTGGGCGCGGCGGCGGCGTATCATCTGGCGCAGCGTGGTCAGCGTGTGCTGGCGCTGGAGCAGTTTGAACTCGATCATCAGATGGGCAGTTCCTACGGCGAGTCGCGCATTATCCGCTACGCCTATAAAGACGCCGTGTACGTGGACATGGCAAAAGAAGTGTTCCCCATGTGGCATACGCTGGAGCAGCAAATCGGCAAGCGCTTGCTTACGCCATCGGGTGGCTTGGACTTTGGTCCAGCCGATTACTGGTCGCTGCTGGACACGCGCGATAATCTGGCGGCGGCAGGTATCGTCCACGAGTGGATGACGCCCGCAGAAGTGGCGCAGCGCTTTCCCCAATTCCACTTGGACGAGGGAATGATGGGGCTGTATCAACCCGACGCAGCGTCGATGAATGCGTCGGCGTGTGTGCGGGCGTTGGTCGAAATCGCGCAGCAGCACGGTGCAATACTGAAGACTCAATCTCCTGTGACGAAAATTGAGCCGCTGGCAGCCTCGGTGCGTGTGTATACGGCAGAAGGCGAATACAGCGCGGGACAGGTCGTGATTACGGCGGGCGCGTGGGCGGGCAAGCTGCTGCAATCGCTGGACTTGAATTTGCCGTTGACGCCGACACGACAGGAACAGGTTTTCTTCGAGCCTGCTGACCGTCACGCCTTCGCGGCGGGGACATTTCCGGTGTTCATCTATCACAACGAACCCTGGTACTACGGGCTGCCGGATATGGGCAAAGGACTCAAGGTCGCAATCCACAATCTCACTGTGCCGACAGACCCTGACAACACCACGCGCGCCAAAGATGAAGCGATTATCGAAACCGTGCGCGCATGGACGAAACATTTTATTCCGGCAGCAGGCAACAGCCCGATTTGTGAGACGCGCGTGTGCTTGTATACGATGACACCCGACGAGCATTTCCTGATCGACAAGCATCCAGCGTATCCCAACGTTGTCATTGGTTCGCCGTGTTCGGGGCATGGCTTTAAGTTCGGCATCCTGACAGGGCGCATAGTGGCGGATTTGGCGCAGGGGCAAGCGCTAGCACACGACATGTTCAGCGTGCGACGGTTTTTGTAACGTCTGGTTATTCGTTATTCGTTATTTACAAGTAAGATATGGATGAATTTTAGGAGTTTCGTATGCAGGATTTTAGGAAACTGTTGGTTTGGCAGCAATCACACGAATTAACGCTGATGATCTATCAAACTACTGCGGGATTTCCAAAAGACGAAATCTATGGTCTGACGAGTCAAATCAAACGTGCGGCTGCTTCTGTCCCTGCAAATATCGCTGAGGACTGTGGGCGGGAAACCAATGCCGAGCTAGGGCGTTTTCTCTATATTGCGATGGGTTCTGCCAGCGAACTGGAATATCATTTATTACTAGCTCGTGATTTAAATTTTATTGATCCCAAACGATATGACCAACTTAATGAGCAAGTCGATAAGGTCAAACGAATGCTCAACAACTTTATCCAAAAAATAAAATCTCATAAATCCTAACCAACAACGAATAACCAACAACGAATAACCAACAACCTAAAAAAGGTCTTATCTCATGACAGTGATTTATCGTGAAGAAGATGGCGACTTAAGCGTACTCGACGGCAAGCGTGTAGCGGTCATCGGCTATGGTCATCTGGGGCGTCCGTTCGCGCTCAATCTGCGTGACAGCGGTGTACAGGTGACGGTGGGCATCCGTGACGACGAGCACGGCGAAAAACCGAGCGCTGATGGTTTTGCGGCGGCAGCCATAGAGGACGCCGTAACGGATGCACAGGTGATTATGATGATGCTGCCCGACGAGGTGATGCCTCAGGTCTATCTGGAACGTGTATCGCCTCATCTGGAACGTGGCGATACGCTGGTGTTTGGCAGCGGCTACAACGTGGCGTTTGGTTTTATCGAAGCACCGCCGTTTGTTGACGTTGGATTGATTGCGCCGCGCACGTTGGGCGCTGCGGTGCGCGAACGTTTTGAGCGTGGTGAGGGCTTCAACAGCTTCGTCGCTGTCGGCGCAGACAACAGCGGGCGCGCGTGGCAAACGGTGCTGGCACTGGCAAAAGCCGTCGGTTCGCTCAGGGCGGGCGCGGTAGAAGTCAGTATCGAGCAGGAAGCCGAACTTGATCTATTCGTACAGCAGGCGCTCATGCCCGTCTTCCATCACATGATGATTACGGCGGCGAACCTGCTGATGAAAAGCGGTTATCCGCCAGAAGCCGCGCTCAGCGATTTGTACATCTCTGGCGAGTTCACTGACTACTTACAGCGTGCCTCGCAGTCTGGCTTGCTCAACGCGCTGGAACTGACCTCACCGACCAGCCGTTATGGGGCGATGAGTCGCATGGAGCGCTTTAACGATTTGAAACTCGAACGCCTGATGGAAGTGACGTTAGACGAGATTCGGCGCGGCAACTTCGCGCGCGAGTGGGCGAAGGAGTACAGCGATGGCTATCCACGCCTGCGTAAGATGCAGGACGCGCTGGAAAAGCTGGATTTGTGGGCATTCGAGCAAGATACGTTGGAAATGTTGGGGCGCGGCGGCGGGGATGAAGAATAGCTGCCCGTTTGCAAGAACGCATTGCAGCAATCGGCAACAAAGGTTGCGGAAGCGAGTACGCTTGCTGCAAAAGATGGCTGCTAAATTGCGACTGTGAGCACGCTTGTTGCAATAATAGGGATTGTCGCAATTGCGAGTACGCTTGTTGCAGTTTGAGCGTAAACAGGTAAAAAGCAATGAGCAGTGAGAAAATGCCACACATGATGCCGTTTCCATTTCTCTGTCAATCAACAGCTTAGTAATCATGAACTAAAGTCCACCAAGAGCAATAAAAATTGAACCGCAAAGGTGCAAAGGTCGCAAAGAAGTGCATTTTCAGGATAGCAGAAAAGGGGGTGCATATGCGTTCCTTTTGAAACTTTAATGCGGGGTGTAATGTAAGTTTTCAGTTAACACGGGTCATTCCGCATGAGAAGTCGCAAAGTGATAGGCGAAACTTTGTGAACAAGGGGATTATGCAGTTTAACGATTAAAGACGGCATTCGCGGTTGGTGCCGCCTCTGGCTAAAGCCGAGAGTCTGAGTGGAAAAGGCGGTAAGCGCACTCAAGGCGCTGGCGAGTCTCGTACAAGCGATCCGCTGCCTTATTTGGTTAAAGCGCAGCACGGGTTTCCAACGCGCATCGCCGGCAGTTTTGAACCGCCAGCGTCCGCAGCGGCGAACGTTTTGTGAAAAGTGAATTATTAACTGATGTTACGCAGGTTCAGCTCGAACAAGGGGTTTAAACTTCCTTGTTCACAGGTTCAGGTGCGTAATGTCAGTAAGAAAGCAAACAATTCGGATGAAGAATAAGCAAAGCTGTTAGGCAAGTGGATCACTTGTCCTCACCCATAGCCAGCACAAACGTCACAGTTTGTAGGGTTAACGACACTGCCCATTCGCCAGCATTATCGAGGAGAGAACCCTATGTCGTCGCAGATTCCCGAATCGCATCGCGATTTATTGGATGGACCCATCATCGCCGCGCTGGCGACGTTGATGCCCGATGGTCAGGCGCAGGTGACGCCCGTCTGGTGCAGCTATGACGGCACACATGTCATCGTGAACGCGACGGCAGACCGCCAGAAGCACAAAAACATGGTGGAACGCCCGCGCGTTACGTTGATGGTCTTTGATCCAGTCAACCTGTTTCGCTATTTGGAAGTACGCGGCATTGTCGAAGAAATTACCGCAGAAGGCGGCGGCGAATCCATGAACGAACTTTCGCTGTTGTACACGGGCAAGCCGAAACGCTATGGCATCGAAGCCCCAGCGCGCGAGGTTTCGGAACGCCTGCTGTATAAAATCAAACCCACACATGTGAATTACAAGTAATAGTGATGATGTGCAGAGATATATTTGTAGGGGCAAGACCTGTCCTGCCCCACTGATGAGTGATAACTGACAACTCTCCCTACAGATGCTTCAGCTTATCGGGGTTGACGACGCTGCGAACACCGTAAATCAGTCCATCGTCACCGACTTCCAACAGCACCACGCCCTGCGTTTGCCCATCAAGGGTATAGACAATCGCGGGCTGCTCATTGACTTGCTTGACCTCAAACGTATAGCCTTTGTTAGCAACCCACTTCCCTAAGCCAAGCATCAACCGTGCGACCTTATCACGCCCGTACACCGGATACTTGCCCGCACCAACTGCCTTGCCACCACCATCGCCCCATGACGTGACATTTTCTGCCAGCAGGTTCATCAAGCCCTGTATATCACCGCCGCCTACCGCCATCATGAACTTGCCGAGCATCTGTTGATGCACTTCCGGCGATGATGGGAAGCGTGGACGGTGGTCGCTGACGTGCTTCCTGGCGCGGTGTAACAGTTGGCGGCAGGCGGCTTCTTCCTTGTCGATGATGCGTGCGATTTCGGCGTACTCGTAGTCGAACACCTCATGCAGCAGGAACACCGCGCGCTCGGCTGGCGATAGATTTTCCAGCAGCACCAGAAACGCCATCGACAGTGACTCGTGTTCAATCGCGCGCTGCGGCGGCGCACCTTCATCCGTGAGAAGCGGTTCAGGCAGCCAGGGACCATAATAGCTGACACGCTTTTCCTGCGCCGACTTCAAATGGTCAAGGCACAGGCGCGTGGTGATCGTTGCGAGAAACGCTTTCGGCGCGCGGATCGTTTCGGGCGGCGTTGCCTGGAAGCGGAGATACGTTTCCTGCACCATATCCTCCGCTTCCATCACACTGCCCAGCATCCTATAGGCGATTCCGAACAGCATCGGGCGATAGTTCTCGAATGTATCTTCCATCGGGTATCCTTGTCTGCGGGCTGGGCCAGATATAGAAATTGGGCTGATGCAAGCTAAACACTGTAAGACGGCAGATCAGTTCCTTGATTCCTACCGCCAAGCGCCCACTGATAATCTGCTCCTGTGGTTGGTCATCACTGTTCACTATCTGGAACATCGCATCGCTACGTCCCAGGCTGATACACTGCCCCGCGTAGCCGAAGCGGAACGGCTTTTGCGGCTGTCCTTTTAACGCGGCGGCGATGTTATCAGCGGCGTGCGAACCCATGGGCATCGCGGCAGCGCACGACATACGAGTCGGTACTTCGGGGCAGTACGCCGCATCACCTACCGCGTAAATGTCGGGATGCGAGAACGAACGCATCTGCCGATCAATCAAAATTTGCCCGCGTTCATTGACCTTCAACCCGGCATCGTCCGCCAATGTCCCAACCCGGAACGCGCCTGCCCACACGCACACATCGAACGCCAGCGTTTCGCCGTTGGCAAGCCTCGCCGCATTCGGCAGCACTTCCGTTACTTCAGCATTATCGCGTATGCTGATGCCCAATCGCGCGAAAGATTTTCGCAGATAAACCTGCCCTTTGCGCGAAAGATTTTCGCCAAACGTGTCACAAGTCGCCAGCGTAACCTGAAGCTGTGGATAAGCCTCTGCGAATTCCGTTGCCGCTTCGATACCTGTTAACCCGCCGCCGATGACCAGCAGGCGTTCGCTGTTCGGGAGTATTTTGCTCAAGTCGCCAACGTTATCAGCATTCAACGCATAAGCATGTTCGCGCACGCCGGGCACGCTGTCGCGGTCAATCGTGCTGCCCAGCGCGTACACCAGTATATCGTAGTGCAGCGTTTGCGCGCCCTGCGTCGTTTGCACCGTCACTGCGCGCTGATCGGTGTCCAACTGCGTCACCCAACCTTGCACGAAGCTGACGTTTTTACCTCCTAACAGGGTCGGAATCGAGTGCTGCGGAAGCGGTTGATCTGCCGCGCGCTGGTGCAACCGAATGCGCTCGACAAACGTATCTAGAGCGTTCACTAAGGTGATGTGGGCGCGGCTTTTGCCTGCCAAGCGCAGCGCTGCGATCATGCCAGCATAGCCGCCACCAAGAACGAGAATTTCAGGATTTTGCGTGTTCATGTCTTTTTCTCCATTACTTTCTGGAATATAAGACGAAGAGCATGAACCGCTTGTGACAGGCATCACTAAATTGGGCGTTAAACGCCTTATTGTAGTGCCGATATTAGAATAAAGGGTTGACAAATTAGAAATTATGTTCTAAAATTCTGGCACTTCATGATGAAGGACGACAATGATATAACAACTCGGTTTTTCTCGTTCCAAAGTTGTAACCATTAATTTTTGAGCCTGAGAAATGCGATTAAAATGAAAATTGTATTGTTTAGTTGATCTATTTTTGATAATCTACAATCCTATCCCTGCCTCTGCCTGTTTCGACCACTAAAGCAGCATAAGGGAATCAATTACCACTAGGCTTGTCCTAGTGGTTTGCCCGTAGTGCCGAAGCACTCGTGCTTAAGGGGGTGATTGACAACACCCCATTCTCGCCTAAGTCTTGTCGGGCGAGAATTCCGCGTAAGCGGATATTTCGAGAGGCATTCAGATCAGCGTGAAGTTTAAAGCCACAGGCTTTACAGGTGAAATTGTGACGATGACGATTAGCAGCTTCAATATGCCCACAACGCGAACAGCCTTTAGAGGTGTTGCGGGGGTCAATCTCAACGACTTCAAAGCCCTGCGTTTGAGCTTTGTAGTTGATGAAATCTGCCAACTGGTAGAAAGCCTAGGCATTAATTTGTTTGCGCTGTGCTTTGCGCATTCGCTGAGCACGCTCACGAATGCCTTCCAGAGCTTCAATCGCAATCGTTGGACTCCCTGTCTCCTGAGCAAACTCCACAATATGCTTGCTAATCTGATGATTGACATCCCGCATGAAGCGTGCTTTTCTGCCACTCAGCCGTTTCAACACACGACGGATAGACCGCGTGGGCTTCTGTGCCTTCTTCCGTTGCAGACTAGCGCGCCTATCGTCGTAACGTTGACGAATGTATTTAGTGTGTCCTCCAGCAAAGAAGCGCTGACGCTTGCCATCGGTGACAACCGCCAGATGGTTAATCCCACGATCTACGCCAATGACCGCATCATTCGGTTTCTCAATCGCAGCGATCTGGCGCTTAAAGGAAACAGACAAGTAAACGCTGCCCTTGCGGATATACAGACGCGCATCGCCCAACTCCCAATCGGCAAGATATTCGGCAAGTTGTGGCGCACCCTTGAATTCAATAGACTTCTGGCGTCCTTCCACCGTCCACACCGACAAACCGCTGCGCGTAAACGAGAAATCGCGTCCCTTCGCCCCGCCTTGAAGCATCACCGCCTGCTCTCGAAAGAAAACAGGTTGTGTCAAGGTTCGTTGGTTGGTCTTAGCGCCTGCATACTTGCTGGCGACGACTCGGATAGCGCTCTGAACCACTTGAGCGTTCAAATCGCTATTCGCACGCAGGGTCTGATAAGTGAGGTTGTGCAATTGCACAGCGTTCGAGAGAGACCCCTGTTCAAAGGCAACCCCACTGATGAAGTTGCAAGCCGCAGTCCACTGCTGGATGGTGCGCTGTGCAATATCCAGAGAGAGAGAAATTTTGAGCGAGGTCGTGCGAATAATTTCCATTGTCATCAGTATATTGCATTTTTAGTGGAAAGGACAGAGCGCATTCCCTACCAGCACAAGGCTGGTAGTATCCTGCGCTAGGATCAATGGAAAATCGTCTGCATTGAGCTTCACTCTATAGGATGAGGTGGAGTGAGACTCTTGTATGGTTACTCATTGCGTATTGTCCGCTGCTCCTGGCTTACCTGAGGTTTTGATGGCTGCCCGAACTGACTCGCGTCAACTTGTTAAACAACGTTCTACTGTAAAAAGTGATCCTCGCCGTGCGCTGCTCATGCGCTATTTCCCGATGTGGCTGATGCTCATCGTGGTACTGACGATCACGCTGCCGAACATCATGGTGCTCACGCTGAACACGACGGCGCGCGTGGTGCGTTCGCTGCCGGATTGGATTGGCGCATTGGGCACGAAGGAGCAAACACTGATCGCGCCGCTGTTCACCGCCGAAGTCGCCTATTGGGCAGACGATATTGCACGCTGGGCAGATCAATATCAACTCGACCCTAATCTGCTGGCGACGGTGATGCAAATCGAATCCTGCGGTCATCCCACCGTTGGCAGTTACGCGGGCGCGCAGGGCTTGTTTCAGGTGATGCCTTTCCACTTCACCTCGACTGAAAACCAGCTTGACCCCGACACCAACGCCATGCGCGGCGCGAACTTTCTTAATCAGTGTTTGGGTTATGCCGATGGCGATGTGGGCTTGGCGATGGCGTGTTATAACGGCGGACCATCGGTGGTGAGCCGCGCCTTTGCCAACTGGCCCGAACAGACACAGCGCTACTATCAATGGGGGACAGGCATTTACGTCGATGCTGCGCAAAATATGCCCTACAGCGAGACGCTCACGCGCTGGCTGGATGCAGGCGGCTCACAACTCTGCCAGCAAGCCGCCTCGACATTGGGTATCCAATAGCCACATCGGTTTGAGCTAAAATTTCGTATCTGAATTTTAGATAGGGGCGTTGCAAACTTGCTGCACGCCCTATTTTCATTGGTGCTGTTCTAGCTCAGCGTTGCGCGTCGTGCGCTGCCGGGACGATGTGCTTAAAAAAGAGCGGTACTGGCGCTTCGGGCGGCGGAACCAGCGTATGATCGGCTGTCGTCACGATCACTAAATCGCGATCAGGGATGACAAAAATGTACTGTCCGCCGTACCCCGCTGCACAGTACGCGGCAAAACGTGTCACCACCCACCACAGATAGCCGTACTCCGCAGGCTCAGGATTTCCACCTTTGCTGTGTTCCTGCGTGGATTCTTTGACGAACCATTCTGGCACAATCTCCTGACCATTCCACTTGCCGCCGCTGAGGTACAAGTATCCGAATTTCGCCATGTCGCGCGCCGTAAGCGTTAATCCTGCTGCGCCTTCGCTGTTGCCCTGTGGGTCGGCGGGCCAACGACGAACATCCATGCCCAAAGGCTCAAACAGCCGCGTTTGAGCGAACTGAGATGCGCTCAAGCCCGTTTGCCTTGACAGAATGATCGAAAGTAAATGCATCGCAGCTGAGTCGTAGACAAACTGCTCACCTGGCTCATAGACCATCGGAAAATCAAGCGCGGCTTTCGCCCAGTCGTTGTGTTGGCGTATGAGCCAGAAATTTGAATCGCTGTCATCGCACTCCAAGCCTGCCGTCATCGTCAGCAGATGGCGCAGCGTGATTGCTTTCTTGCGCAGATCAGTATCCGACGTGAAATATTCAGGCAGGAGATCAGCAATCTTCTGATCGAGGCTTGTCAGGAAGCCTTCCTTGAATGCGATACCGATCAACGCAGAGATAAAACTCTTGGTAATCGAGCGAACTTGACGTCTTTTGTCCAGATCGTAGCCATCGTAGTAACGCTCGAATACGATATAGCCATGCCGAATCACTAACAGACAATGAGTATCGGGATAATCGGCGCGGATGAGTTCATCTACCTTGAGCAGCGGCGCTTCGTCCATCTGCTGCGCTTCTGGCGACGACGTTCGCCAGCCATCAGTAGGAAAATAATCGCGTTGCGTATTTGGACTGTCCAACCTTGCTCCTGTGGCTCAATGCGTTGATCAATCTCCTTGCGTGATTATACTCGTGCCTTATAAGCCAGGCAGCGTATAACCTCTACGCAAAGTGCTATTATTTCACCGCAGCGCCACTTTTGGTTCCCGGCGCTGCAATGTTTCTTTGTTTTGCAGGCGCACAGCGGCTTCTTAATGTTATACAAGTATCAAAATGACGTTTGACCAGACTGATGTAACGTAAGATACCCTGGTGCAGACGTATCTGTATAATAAGCGGGGACATGATGTCCTTTTTTCGTTTCAAGGATAGATAGGTAAACACACATGGCGAAGACAGCCGTTCGCTTAGAAAATGGGTATCGTGTCGAGGCACAAAGCCGTCATCATCAATGGTTCATCGACGAGCCAACCAGTGAAGGCGGCAGCGATACCGCGCCATCACCGACAGAAACTGTGATGGGGGCGTTGGGCGCGTGCGTGGCGATCACGATGAAAATGTATGCTGACCGTAAAGGCTGGAAACTGGATCGTGTTGAAATCGACCTCGAAAACAAACGTCTGAAAAAAGAAGAGTATCCCGGCTACACAGGCGACTCAGCCTTCGTCCACAGCATCACCAAGCGCATCACCCTGTACGGCGACCTGGACCATGAACAGCGCCAGCGCCTGGTAGAAATCGGTGGGAAATGTCCCGTCAGCCGAATGCTCACCGAACCCGCGTTTATCAACGATGTTTTGTTAGAACCACAGCCGGAATAAACATCCTGCCCCCTCAACCACGAGGGGGTTTTGATTCCCGCTTTTTGCGCTTTTCAGTAGAATATAAAAAATGATTGCAAGGAGTACCCAATGCGTATTCGACTGAGCTTCCTGCTTTGTTTGCTTTTTTCTGGAATCGCCTTTGGAATATCCCACGCCTACGGTGATGAGCGCCCCGATATACGAGTCATTCACGCCGTACCCGATGCCGGAATCGTAGACGTGTATCTAGGTGATATTTTTGCCGGGACACTGGATTACGGTCAGTCCGCGCCATACATCATCGTGCCGCAGGGCAATGTGACTTTACGCGCTTTCACGTCAGGCGCAGACCCCAACGGCGTGCCTCTGTTTGAACAGGAATTTGCTGCGCGCAACAACCAGGTATTCAACGCGGTACTCATGGGCGCTGCCGACAATATGAGTCTCGGCATTTATGAGACAGATCGTTCACCGTTAGCATTTGGCGAAACGCGCGTCAATGTCATTCACGCTGTAGCTGATACACCAACGGCGACCATCGCGCAAACCGTTAGTGATGTAACTAATAGTGCTGCGCTGCTGAATTTTGGCGACAACGTACAGGAAACGATCACAGCTGGACAGCGCACGCTCAGGCTTGAGGAAACGAACAGTGAGTGGGATTTCAACTTCAACGCGGGTACATCCTATACCGTTGTGCTTATCAAAGGGGCAGATGACGCGCAGCCCGTCGACGCGCGCGTCTTCAGCAGCGGGACAGTGCTGGACGAACCCAGCGGTTATTTGCGCGTTGTGCAAACAGTTTTCGAGTCATCAGCATTCGATCTGTACTTGAATGATACCCTTGTCACTCCTGCACTGGCTTACCAGAATGCAACAGTTTATATCGCGCTGCCGCCCGGTGATTACGCTGCTGCCTTTTACGCCGCCGATCCAGCGACCAGTGAACCCGTGCTCGAAACCGTCATCACCATCACCGAAGGCGATTGGCAAACGGGTGTGCTGCTAGGGAGCGTCACCGCGCCAACTCTCACATTGTATAGCGATGACCTGAGCGCAGTGCCTGAAGGTCAAGCGCGCCTTTCGCTGTTTAATGCCTCGTCGGACAACGTGAGCCTAAGCGTAGACGCCGATACAACGTTAGAAGCCGCGCCGGGTGAACTTTCAGAATTTACACTGATTGAGACAGGTGAGCAGATGTTTATGCTCACTGCCAGAGAGTCCGTATCCGAGACGTTCATCAATGTATCTCCGAACACCGCGTTCAATCTGCGCACAATCATCATGACCAACGACGGACCCATCATCCTGTCCGCGTGTGCGCTGCCATAGGTAATGCCTTTCTTATGTTGCGCCGTTATAATGCCGTATGTGAAGAAAGGATGGTTCGATGTCTGAACAAACTTATTCGCTTGACCAGGACTTAAAAGAAGCCGAA
>CALMZT010000891.1 GCA_937870805.1 uncultured Chloroflexota bacterium | reverse complement strand
ACACATTGGTGCGCCCCTACGAAGTAAGGGTGATTGAATTTTCAGACGGGTTCTCACACCTTGTTCACAAGTTTAGAGTGCGTAAGGTGAGTGAATAATCTCCAGAATTCTGTGATGTGTTTCTCAAGCTCGTCCATCGTCTGCAAAAACGCACTCTCTAAATCAACGCCGTAAGCCTCCGCCAACACGATCACCGACCATAGACAGTCAGCAAGCTCATACGCCAGCTTTTCATCGACATTGGGGATATTGCGAATACCATTTTTCGCCTGCACCAGCTTCACTAAATCCCCTACATCGCCCACGAACCCTAACGCCAATTCTTCATCTGTCCAAGCGCGTCCATACTGCTTTTGCTCAAATGCTTCGTATAGCTTACGGATTTCGGCGGCACGTTTGGTGAGCGTTTGAAATTCCATGAAACTATTCCTTTTGATGTCCAACTATCTGGCGAATGCGTATTTGATCTTCGGGGCTGTAGCGCTCAAAGTTGACGGGGAGTTGGGTGTAGTCCATCACACTGCGAAGAATGCGCCCACTATGGATAGCCCGTTTGTAAGGAATACCTAGATCGAATACCAACGTATCCTTTCCCTCTAACGGAATGGGAATTTTTGGCAAAGGTTCATCAACGCGGAAACCATATATCGACGCTTTGCCTTCAGTCCAGTTTGGACGTGGATCGCTGATCATGATCGTATATGGAAATGCTCCGCTTTCCCTTTTTGGATAAGAAGGCAACAGACGAATGACTGGCGATGTTTCATGCAAGTAATCGAGTTCTATTAGAGGTATGCCCGACTTTAGCCACTCAAGACGTTTTTCTTGATAGCGTTCATCGTATTTGCCGCCAGGCTTATTCTCTGGATGCAGCAATTCAATTCGCACAAAAGCCTTACGAAGACGCGGATAGGTCTTCAATTCATAAATCACTACCGATGATAGAGGTTTATAATCTTCTTCTTCGATTTCACGGCGTTGCAGTGATTGCTCGTTAACACTGCCATATCCTTTAGGAAGTTGTTTGTCCAAGTCATCAGCAATATAGACCGTGTAAATGAGCTGAAAACCATTCCAATGCCCATCCTGCAAATAACTGTTCACGTATGGGTCGATACCAGGAAATAATGACTCGGTTGCCATCGGGTTTTCTCCAAACAACTTCACTCCATTTTATGCGAGTTTTCGCTTTTCCGATGAACCTTTGGCACACCCTCGGCGTAATAGGGTTCAATACACGAGAGAGGCACAACATGATTGAAATCACGAACCTGACGAAAACCTACAGCGGCAAAGTCCATGCGCTGCGCGGCGTAACGCTCAACATCGGCGCGGGCATGTTCGGCTTGCTGGGACCCAACGGCGCGGGCAAAACCACGCTCATGCGTATTCTGGCGGGGCTGCTGCGCCCGACAGATGGCACGGTGAAGGTGTTTGGCAACGACATGAGCACGTCACAGGGGAAGCAGGCGGCGAAATCGCTGCTGGGTTATCTGCCGCAGGAGTTGGGGCTGTATCCCAATCTCAGCGCACGCGAGTTCCTGGATTACATCGCGATTCTGAAGGGCATCACCGACAGTCATGCGCGCAAGCGTCAGACCAATGAACTGTTGGAAATGGTGCGCCTGAGCGATGTCGCCAACCGCAAGCTGAAGACCTATTCCGGCGGTATGAAGCGGCGCGTCGGTATCGCGCAAGCCCTGTTGGGCAATCCCAAGCTCATCATCGTCGATGAGCCGACGGCGGGGCTTGACCCTGAGGAACGGGTGCGCTTCCGCAACATGCTCTCGGACACGGCGGCGCGCTGCACGGTGATTCTGTCCACGCACGTCATCGAGGACATCAGCCATAGCTGCAACGATCTGGCGATCATCAACAAGGGCGGCGTGCTGTTTCGCGGCGCGCCTTCGGAACTCATCGGCGCGGCGCGCGGCAAGGTGTGGACAATCCTCACGCAGGGCGAACGTCCCAACGATGGCTTGTCGGTGGTCTCGACGCTGCAATTGCAGAACGGCGTGCAGTATCGCGTCATCGGCACACCCGGCGCGCAGTATGCCGCGACACAGGTTGAGCCGAGCCTTGAGGATGGCTACATCTGGATGATGAACCATCCCGAAAGCAGCAAAGTGAGCGCATTGCAGCCAGCGCGATGAAATAGCTTTCAGCGATCAGCGGTCAGCAAATACAAGATTAACCGCCAAGACGCCAAGAGCGACAAGATAAGCGGTGAGACAAAG
>CALMZT010000890.1 GCA_937870805.1 uncultured Chloroflexota bacterium | reverse complement strand
AAGAAGCTGAAGAGGCTGTAATCGGCTCTGTGCTGGTGAATCCCGGCATGTTTGCTGGTGTCGCCTCGTTCCTCAAGCCCGAAGACTTTTTCCTGCTGCGCAACAGCTACATCTGGGAAGCGCTGTTACGCCTGATGGAGCGTGACGAGCAGATTGACTATCTGACGCTGATCGAAGAACTGCGCGCGATGAACCGCCTGGAAGGCGTCGGCGGTGAAGTGTATGTCATCGGCTTGTTCCGCAACACGCCAAGCTCTGTCCACGCCGAGGCTTACGGACGCCTCGTAGAACGTGCTTCGATGCGCCGCCGCTTGATGGCTGCCGCCGACGAGATTCGCGGGCTGGCGCTCAATGAGAACATGGCGATTGAGGAAGTCGTCACCACCGCCGAGTCGCGCCTGTTCAACGTCACCGAACGGCAGATGAAGCGCGAGATGCTGCCTATCCGTGAGGCAATCCGCCAGTATTATGACCGCGTTGAGTACATGCTTCAGAATCAGGATGAAGCGCTTGGCGTGCCGACAGGGTTTAAGGATTTAGATCACCTGCTGGGCGGCTTGCAGAAGTCGGATTTCATTATTTTCGCGGGTCGCCCGGGACAAGGGAAAACGTCATTCCTGCTCTCCGTCGTATTGAATGCCGCGCGTGCCGGGGCGCGTACTGCGATTTTTACGATGGAAATGTCGTCGGAGCAAATCGTGCAGCGTATCATCTCGATGGAAACTGGCATCAACATGCAAAAGCTGCGCCTGGGGCAAATGGATGCGCGCGAGTGGGAACGCTTTGTCGAAGCGATTGGACGCCTGGGCAATCTCAGCATCTTCATCGACGATACGCCCGCGATGAACCCGATTCAACTGCGCACGAAAACCCGCCGCTTGCAGCACGAATATGGTCTCGATTTGGTGGTGCTGGACTACTTGCAACTGATGAACAGCGGTGCGACCTACGAGAACAACCGCGTGCAGGAGATCAGCTACATCAGCCGCAACCTGAAAGAATTGGCGAAAGAGATGAATGTGCCGATTCTGTCTGCTGCACAGCTTTCGCGCGCTGTTGAGCAGCGCCACGATAAGCGCCCGATACTCAGCGATCTGCGCGAGTCGGGCTGTCTCGCTGGTGAGTCACTGGTTTATCTGCCCGATACAGGTCAATACGTGCCGATCCGTGATTTGTGCGGCAAAGTCGATTTCCGCGTCATGAGCCTGAATACAGAGACGTGGAAACTTGAGCCTGCCGTTGTCAGCAATTCGTGGTGTACAGGTGTCAAACCCGTCTACAAAATGACGACACAGCTAGGGCGCACGATCCGCGCAACAGGCAATCACAAGTTCCTGACGATCAACGGTTGGAAGCGGCTGGATGAACTGACGACAGACGATCACCTTGCGCTTCCTCGCGTTCTGCCTGGCCCCGAAACACAGACGATGGGTGACGCTGAACTTATGCTGTTGGGTCATCTCATTGGCGATGGCTGTACGCTGCCCACACACGCTATCCAATACACCACACGCGAAGATGATTTAGCGGAAATCGTGGCGGCGTTGGCGAAAGAGGTCTTTGGCGATGCGGTAAGACCCCGTATCCACAAAGAGCCGGGACGCGGCTGGTATCAAGTATTCTTGCCCCCAACAGCCCATCTTACTCATAGGGTACATAACCCCGTTCGTATTTGGCTTGAAGAATTGGGAGTCTTTGGACTGCGTTCGTATGAAAAGTTTGTGCCGGACAAAGTATTCCAGCAACCCAAAGAGGCGATTGCTCGTTTCTTGCGACACTTATGGGCGACGGATGATTGTATCGCACTGAAAGCCACAACAAGAAGTCATTACCCTACCGTTTACTATGCATCCAGCAGTTCTCGACTAGCCTATGACGTTCAGAGTTTGCTTCTAAGACTTGAAATCAACGCACGCATCACACGGATTCCGCAAAATGGCAAGGGGCGCGATCAATATCATGTCACGGTAAGCGGCAACTTAGATTTGGAACGCTTTAGTAGCCTCATCCATGCTGTAGGTCGTTACAAGCAGGAACGTGTGCAACTCGTGACGGAATATTTGCAAACACATCCAGCAAACACTAACCGTGACGTGATTCCGAACCACATCTGGCGAATGTACGCTGTCCCTGCTATGCGGGAAAATGGGGTCACGACACGACAGTTACATGTAGGTCTTGGAAATGCCTATTGTGGAACAGGTATCTACAAACAAAATGTAGGGCGAGAAAGAGCCGCGCGGCTGGCGCAGGTTGTTGGATGTAAAAAAATCGACGCATTATCGCAAAGTGACGTTTATTGGGACAAAATCGTCTCTATCGTTCCCGACGGTCAAACCGAAGTGTACGATCTCACTGTTCCAGCAAACAACAGTTTTGTTTCCTGTAATATGATTACTCATAACTCCCTGGAGCAGGATACGGATCTCGTAATGTTTCTCTACCGTGATGTGGTTTACAACGAAGCGACGGAATTCCCAAACCAGGCAGATGTCATTATTGCCAAGCATCGAAACGGTCCTACGGGTACAATATCCTTATACTTTGAAAAATCCATCACCAAATTCATGGACGCCGCTGTCCGCAATATCGACTTGAGTGAATTATGACCTTTAACGGCTTTCCTCCCGGCAAAATACGCCAGACGCAGATTCCGGCGCAGTTCTTTAGCGACCTGCTGCCGCAGATTGATGATTTGGCGGAACTGAAAATCACGCTGTTCTGCTTCTGGGCGCTGCATCAAAAAGAAGGTAAATATCGTTTTTTGCGCCGCCGCGATTTCCTCTCCGATGCTGCGCTAATGCTGGGCTTGGCGAACATTGACAAGCTCTCTGCGGAAGAAGCGCTTGACGCCGCGTTAGCAGCCTCAACGCAGCGCGCCACGCTGTTGTGCGGTACGGCACACGGCGAAGCGCTGTACTTCATGAATACGGCGCAAGGCAGAGAAGCATTACGCCAGTTGCAAGCGGGCACATGGACTCCTGACGACGCGGGGCGTAGCGTCGAACTCGTCCCCGAACGTCCCAACATCTACGCGCTGTACGAGGCGAACGTAGGCATGATTACGCCAATGATCGCGGACGCGCTGAAGGATGCTGAACGCGATTATCCGGCACAGTGGATTGCCGATGCCATTCAGGAGGCGGTGAAGTCCAATAAGCGCAGTTGGCGCTATATTGAGTCAGTTCTGAAGAACTGGCAGACGGAGGGTAAAGGCAGTGAAAAGTATGGGCGATATTCTAAACGGAATGAACAACGAAAAGTTGAAGGCAAAATTGACGACTTCATCATCAAATGAGGATCGCCCCGTCGACGCTGAGCTTTGTAAACTGTGCGGCGGTGAACCCATTTGCGGTGGGCTAGGCATGATCCGCTATAACGTGCCTGTCGATCATCCTTATTTTGGCAAGCTGTTTCGCTGCCCCAATCATCGCGCAGAACTGGACACTGAGCGCAAAGAGAAGCTGCTCAAGCTGAGCAACCTCGAAGCCTACGCCGATAAGACCTTCGAGAACTTCAAAATATCCGTCAGCCATTTGCTGCCTATGGAACAGGAGTCCTTAAAGGATGCTTATGATGCCGCTTTTAACTATGCACAGCAAGCGGATGGCTGGCTGCTGATTGCAGGACATTATGGCTGTGGCAAGACGCATCTCGCAGCGGCAATTGCCAATACGCGCTTGCAGCATGGCGGTTCAGCGCTGTTTATCACGACGGCAGATTTGCTCGACCATTTGCGCGCAACGTTCGCCCCAACGACGGATGTCTCTTACGATGAAATGTTTGATCGGCTGCGCAATGAGCCGCTGTTGATATTGGATGATTTCGGCGCAGAAAATCAAAGCTCGTGGGCGCAGGAAAAGCTGTTTCAACTGCTCAATCATCGTTACACCTACCGCCTTGCCACAGTAATTACCACCAACGTCAACCTGGATAATTTTGATGGGCGTATCCGCAGCCGTTTGTTGGACAGTGCGCTCGTGCAGCAAATCAAAATCGAGGCACCAGACTATCGTATCAAGACTCTGCACAGCCATGACCGCCTGCTGTCGAGCCTGTCACTCTACCAGCATATGACATTCGAGAACTTTGATACCACTAAGAATCTCAAGCCCTTTGAGCAGAGCAACCTCGAAAAGGCAAAGAGTCTGGCACAAGAATACGCGCGTAAACCCGAAGGCTACTGGTTTGCGTTGGTGAGCCAATACTCGGCGTCTGGCAAGACACATCTGGCGGCAGCAATTGGCAATTACGTGCAAGCGCAAAAGAAGCCCGTGATTTTTATCACTGTGCCCGATTTGCTGGATTACCTACGCGAGACGTTTGCGCCCAATTCGCGTGTCGGATTTGACCAGCGTTTTTATGAGCTGCGTAACGCGCCGATGCTCATTCTGGATGATTTGAGCATGGAAAGCGCAACATCGTGGGCGCGGGAAAAACTGTTTCAACTGCTTGACTATCGCTACGTTGCTAAGCTGCCGACGGTGATTACCGCGCCTAAAAGTATCGCCGACGACAATCGCATCTCGACGCGGCTGTATGATCGTCGTGTGTGTATGCTCTACGAAATCAACGCCGCCGATTATCCAAGCCGCGTGAACCGCAAGTAATTGGTTCCATGTCCCTGCTCACGGTTACGCCTTACCTTCGCAAACACCGCCGCGCTATCGAAGACCTCACGTTCCAGCATTACCGCGTGCATACGCATCTCGATTGGCAAAACGTCGAAGACTGGCTGAATACGCTGGTATCCCCATTGTGGCTGGCGTGGCAGGGGGAGCGCCTTGTCGGGTTGATGGCAGCGTCCGAGCCTGTGGAGGGCACAAGCTGGCTGCGCCTGATTGCGCTTCACGATGATGTGTTATCGCCGCAAAATGTGCTCAACGAACTGTGGCTGCCACTATCGACTGAACTGCTGCGCGGCGGTGTGCGGCGTGTGGCGCTGTTGATGCTGCGCGATTGGCTGAAGCCTTATCTGTCGCCGTTGGGTTTCGCCTATGATGAGCATATCGTCACCATGTTTCGTGGGGGACATCAACCACCGCAGCCCGTCCCTGTTTCCAATCTCAAAATTCATACGGTGACTTCTACGGATATTGACACACTCGTGGCTATCGATCATGCCGCCTTTCCCGCAATGTGGCGCATGAGCAAAACCGATATTCGAGAAGCGTGGCGCATCTCGGCAGTTTGCACGCTGGCGCTGCACGAGGACACGCCTGTCGGCTACCAACTCTCCACGCAAGCGCAGGATACGGCGCATCTTGCACGTTTGGCGGTGCAGCCGTCGGCGCAAGAAACGGGCGTGGGCACCGTACTGCTGACGGATGCGTTAGCTCGCTTCTCGCGCCGCAATATCCACGCTATGACGGTGAACACGCAGGCAAGCAACGTGCGCTCTCAGCGTTTGTATGCGCGCTACGGCTTCGTGCGCAATGGTTATGATCTGCCTGTGTATATCGCGGACTTGCCCGTCTCTTCGGCGCGAACGGCTGCTGATTAAGGCAGCGCCGCCACTGCATCACGGAAGCGGTTCGCCTCATCAATCGGCAAATTGGCGTTGATCTGCACCATGATGTTGGCGTTTTCGTAGACGTACACTACCTCGCGCCGCCGTTGTTGATCATTGCGCATACTGGTGATGTAATCGCGCCACGCTTGCATATCCGCATCACTATTGAACACAAGAATTTGCCCACCTGATGGCGCAATCAACGGGATTCCAAAAATGTAGCGGTCACTGAAGGTCGAAGGCGCATCGCGTCCGATTTGCATGACGCGCTCCACATTCTGAATGTCGAGACCCGCAGCTTGAAAGACATCAATGACCTGCTGTGCGCTGTACGTGCCGAACGGGACAGCGGTTGGGGCTGTTCCACACGCCGAAATCAGCAGCGTTATGACGAATAACAATAGACACGAAAAGAAGCGCAGCATACAAATCCCCCTACAACTATTTCTTATCATTGTCAGTATCGCGCAAATAGGGATCGGAAACAACTACGCTTGCTCAACTATTCGCTAATGCATATCATAAGTTTTGCAATTCGACATTTGCGCTTATTGATTCGCAAGCATCTCAGCAAAATTGAATGGATTTTGTTCTGCGGAAAAACCTTGATTTACAGAAGTTGGTGGCTCTGTGGGCAGATTTAAGTATGGCCACTCAGATAAAAATTGTTCGTTATCGGAGAAAGGCGCTAAAGTGACGCCTGCAACAAGAGCAATTTTAGGATCATTCGGCGTGGCTCCAGCATCAACATTTAGAATGATCCCCTCATCGGGCCAGATGACGGTACGGAAGCGCCAATCATTGCCTGTCACTGCCCAAGTAACGAATTCTGGTTCACCATAAAGTTGAACCCACTCGCTAAGGAAAGCTGAAGGAAGTTCTGGGTATTGCCCTCTTCAACCTGTCCTTCAGTAGTGGAATTAGTAGACAGTTGGGCGAACAAAAGCAATGTTGTTGCTAATCCCCAAACGCCGAAAATCAGCATGAGAATATATAGATAGTCCCGTTTCACGCTCTTCCCTCTAATACCCTTGTTAAAAGTTCTTCAACTACTCATGCTTAGGAGCTGGCTTCCGCAGCGGGGCTTTCAAAATAACGCCTGTCTCTAAATCTCTTTGTAGCTGTTCATGTAATTCTACCCACAGTCGATTATCGTAACCGGGGGTATCCTCATAGCGATCAATTGCTTCATCCCATTGCATATCACCAAAGTGCTGTTTGTAACCCACTGAGGATACAATTCTGTCAATCACAGCATCTGCCTCTAAAGTAGAGTCTCCACTAATTTCTGCGCGTTTATGAGCAATAATGGCACGCATCATTTCTTCATGATGTTCACGCATGAAAACAAATTGTTCTGCGGTCAAAATCAAGGTAGGTGAGCTATAACGATCAAGAATTTCAATCACTAATTCCTCAAGAGATCGTTGTTCAGATCGCGCAATATTCTCTAAACGCTCCACTAAGGCATCAGGAATCTGAACCGTTGTCATGTTCAACACCCTCATTGATCCGTCAATACATTATAAATCAAAAAATCAGCGTTGCAGCCAAGCCACAACACCTTTAGCTCATTCTGGGATTGTCGAGGTACAATCGGATTTTCCCTGCATGGAGCAAACGATGAAAGTTTTATTTATCGGTGGTACAGGATTTATCAGCACCGCCGTGAGCCGAGTCGCCATCGTCAAAGGTTTTGACCTGTATCATTTGAATCGCGGGCAGCGCAAGGTCGAGGTACAGGGCGTTAAAAGTTTGGTCGCTGACATCCACCAGCCGGAGAGTGTCCGCGCTGCCCTTCAAGGATAGCAGTTTGATGTGGTGGTCGATTGGATTGCCTATAGAGCAGAGGATATCGAACGTTCCTTAGCGCTTTTTCAGGGGAAGGTCAAGCAGTTTATCTTTATCAGTTCTGCTTCCGCCTATCAGAAGCCTCCGAGCTTTCCCATCATTACCGAATCAACGCCGTTGTATAACCCGCATTGGGACTATTCACGCAACAAAATCGCGTGCGAGGAACGCTTGATGCAGGCGTATCGTCAGGATGGGTTTCCGACGACGATTGTGCGCCCGTCTTTGACCTATGATCCAAACTTTCCGATTGCTATCGGCGGCTGGGGCTGCTACACCCTCGCTGATCGCCTGAAGAAAGGCAAGCCGATTATCGTGCATGGCGACGGCTCATCTTTGTGGGTCGTGACGCACGCCGAAGACTTCGCGCGCGGATTTTTGGGATTAGTCGGTAACGGTCAGGCAGTGGGTCATGCTTTCCACATCACTTCAGACGAAGTGCTGACCTGGAATCAGATCTACGAGACGATTGCAGATGCGTTGGGCGTGGAAGCGAATATCGTGCATATCGCCTCAGATTTTATTGCGAAGGTCGCGCCACAGCGGGCGGGCAGCTTGCTCGGTGATAAAGCATGGAGCGCGATTTTTGATAACAGTAAAATCAAGGCATTCGTGCCGGGCTTTCAGTGCGTGATTCCGTTCCGTGAGGGGATTCGGCGCACACTGGCATGGTTCGACGGCGATGAAAAACGCCGTTGGGTGAACGAGGATGTCAATAAAGAAATGGATGCCATCCTAGCGGCATATCAAGGCAAATAGTTAAACACGCCGATGAAAATAGACAACAAAAAAGAGGCGTTGCAGCCAAGCCACAACGCCTCTCTTGATTTTGTCATTTAGCGCGTTAGACGCCGGTGTATTCCACATGCACGCTTGGACCCATCGTGGAGGTCACGACGACACGGCGCACGTACTGCCCCTTCACGCCAGCGGGCTTCACGCGGACGACAGCTTCCAGTACCGCCTGCGCATTTTCCGCCAGCTTTTCAGCATCAAAGCTCGCTTTGCCGACAGGGATATGCAGATTACCGGTCTTGTCATTGCGGAATTCTACACGACCCGCCTTCAGTTCGTTCACGGCGCGTCCCAAATCTTCCGCTGGCACCACCGTACCTGCTTTCGGGTTCGGCATTAAGCCGCGTGGACCCAGCACACGCGCCACACGCCCGACCTTTTTCATCATGGCGGGGGTTGCCAGCGCGGCATCAAAATCCATCCAGTTTTCTTTCTGGATGCGATCTAAAATTTCATCGCCGCCGACAATATCCGCACCTGCCGATTCAGCCGCGCGCGCTTCTTCACCTTCTGCGAAGACCAGCACGCGCACGGTCTTGCCTAAGCCGTGCGGCAGCAGTACCGTGCTGCGTACCTGCTGATCGCTGTGGCGCGGGTCAATGCCTAAGCGGAAGTGCATCTCGACGGTTTCATCGAACTTCGCCGTCGCCAGCTTCTTAGTCAGCCCTACAGCGTCCGGCAGAGGATAATACTTCTCCGGGTTTACTTGTTTGCTGATTTCATTAAAACGTCTACTGTGTTTCATCGTGTACTCCTGTGGTCATTGGGCGTTCGCCCTCCCACGTATAAATTGACATGATAAGGGCGCACGCCGCTTCGCTTACATGGTGCGCCCCTACTGTGATACCGAATGCGATGGGCGCTTAGTCGACGATTTCCACGCCCATCTGGCGCGCGGTACCTTCGATCAAACGCATGGCTGCTTCTTGCGACAGCGCATTCAGGTCTGCCTTCTTGGCTTCGACAATTTCCTTCACTTGCTTACGGGTCAACTTGCCAACCTTTTCGGTCTTGGCATTTGCCGCGCCCTTGTCGATGCCTGCCGCTTTTTTAATCAAGAACGAAGTCGGCGGGCTTTTCAGTTCAAACTTGAACGAGCCATCGGTGAAGATGGTGATCTGCGCCGGGATGATCTCGCCAATTTTCGCGCTGGTACGGGCGTTATATTCCTTGCAGAACGCCATCAGGTTGATGCCGTGCTGCGCCAGCGCCGGACCAATCGGGGGTGCAGGGTTGGCTTTGCCTGCGTTAATTTGCAGGGTGACGATTGCTTTGACTTTCTTTGCCATAGTTCCTCTTTTAGCTTTCAGCGATCAGCGGTCAGCTTTCAGCGATTTTACAGGATGACACTCAAGCATTCGGTTTCTTTAAATCTGCTCAAAAGACTGGTGGGAAACACGTTCTGGCTGAGAGCTGTTCGCTGAAAGCTGTTCGCTACTAAATTTTTTCCACTTCCAAAAAGTCCAATTCAACGGGGGTATCACGCCCAAAGAAATTGACCATCACGCGCACTTTTTGCTTGTCCTGGTCAATGGCTGCGACGGTACCAATGAAGTCATTGAATGGACCGTCAATGATACGCACTTTTTGACCGATTTTGAAGGTTAACTTCACCACCGGTTTTTCATCAGACATGCGGCGCAGGATTTGCGCGACTTCTTCAGGGCGCAGGGGTGTTGGCTCATTGCCCATGCCCACGAAGCCCGTCACGCCCGGCGTATTGCGCACGACGTACCACGAGTCTTCATCCATCTTCATTTCGACAAGGATGTAACCGGGGAACACGCGGCGCTCTACGGTGCGGCGCTTGCCATCCTTCACTTCGATTTCTTCCTGCGT
>CALMZT010000889.1 GCA_937870805.1 uncultured Chloroflexota bacterium | reverse complement strand
GGACCCGGAATTGATGCTTGCCGATGAACCCGTTGCCAGCCTTGATCCGGCAACGTCGCACGCTGTCATGAAATATTTGCAACTGCTGAATGATGAAGATGGTCTCACCGTATTATGCAGTTTACATTTCCTTAGCCTCGCGCGCGCTTATTCTGATCGCGTGATCGCGCTCAAAGCAGGAAAACTGGAATTTGACGGACCGCCAGAGCAAATTGACGAGGAACGTTTCAAGATGATTTATGGCGAAGAAGCCGTCCAAGTCGAAATCCATTAGAAGGTATTTATACGATGAATCTCATTCGGCAATCTTCCAGCACACCACTTAGAAGATTAGTTATTATCATTCTTTTTGCCATTGGTGTTGCGATTTTATCTTATGGTTGGTTGGTCACTGATATTGACCTCGAAGTACCGCAAGAACCGCAGCGTCAACAAAATCTCGGCGAAGCCATACGCGACTTGTTTTCACCTAATATTTTTGAGCAGGATTATACGTTTGAAGAAGTGACAACTCCCTTCTTGGTCTCTTGCTCGACAAGTGAAGCTCCCCCTGCGGCAGATCCGGCTACAGATGGCACTCCGTATATCATTGTCACGCCAACCTGTGGGCAAGCAAATGAAGTGGTAACGGTGCGCGGCTTTAATTTCGAGCCTGAAGCATTAGCACGCATCGATTGGATACCTCTTGGCGGTGATGCGCGCGTGCGTCAACCCGTCGGCACCACTGAGGACAACTTTATCACAAACGACGACGGTACTTTTGAAATACAAATTGAAGTTCCACAAATTCGCGGTACCGCAGGCGAAATCCATACGGTACGAGCGCGCACGGCGGTTCCCCTGGGCGCGCCACGTTTTAGCGATACAGTAGGACTCGTGATGGAGAAGATGATCGAAACGATCTTCCTGGCGCTGATTGCGACAGCCCTCTCGATTCTTCCATCAGCAATTCTCAGCTTCTTTGCTGCGCACAATTTGATGAAATCGGTGCATACCTCACTAGGTAATTTGCTGGTCAGTTTTGCCTTACTGCCGCTTGGCTGGTGGCTAGGCGCATCCATTCTGAGCGCCATTGGCATGTCGATGTTCAATTTGGGCAGCGGTGCGTGGTTTGGCGCGGCGAGCACGGCGTTACTGATTGGCTTGGCAGCGGTTGCCTCGACGCGCAAGCTCAAGGAAATTGAAGTCACCGGATGGGAAGCGCGCGTTCGTTCAATAGCGATGTCGCTGGTCATCGCCGTCGTGGTGATGGCTGGCATTGGCTTACTCGGTGGCTTGGGCATTCTTGGCAACACCTTCTTCACTCAACTCGGCAATTCGTTCCGTCCAGCAGAAGTCACGAACTTAGCTCAATGGATGGTCAATGCATTCAGCGACGCATTCACTTCATTCGGCAATCTCATCGGCACGCTCGGACAACTTATTGAATTGTTGATGCTGCCGATTGCAGGCGTGATTGGCGCTTTCACACTGTCGTCCATCGGCACAAACCTCACGATTGATGTGCTGAAACGGGTTGATGCGATCACCAGCCATATATTGGGTGGGGTTTTAGGCGCGCTTTCTGGCGCAATTCTGCTAGCCATTATAGCTGCGATTGGCACACAAGCAGCATGGTTCGGTCTCCTTGCCCCATTGGTAGCAGCTTGGTTGGGCGGCAGTTTACTGCGCTCAGTTTACACACGCAGCATCGGGAAACCGAAAGTGGGACAGCAGCAAAACAAGTTCATTCCTGCTCTGCTGTGGTGGATTGGCATGGCAGTTGCATTTGTCGTAACATTTATCGTACTCAATATTGGACGCGCGATTGTGCAAGGAACGCTCCCACCCAGTAATGTTGTATTGCGTCTACTCAACTTCGACGTGACGGCTTATATCGCTAAAGCTATGCTCATTGGTGCTGTGCTTGGTGGTATAGCAGGCGCATTTGCGGGCACACGCGCAGCCTTCCCATTAGGTGAGGTGCTCTATAACAGCACGCGAACGATCCTCAACAGCCTGCGTTCTATCGAGCCACTGATTATGGGTCTGGTGTTCGTGATCTGGGTCGGCATTGGTCCTTTTGCAGGCGTTTTGGCGCTCACGCTGCACTCTATCGCCTCGTTAGGTAAATTGTACTCAGAGCAAATCGAAAACATTGATGCTGGACCGATTGAGGCATTACAGAGTACAGGCGCGAACCAGATGCAAACAATTATGTATGCCGTAGTGCCGCAAATTATCCCCTCATATATCGCCTTTACGATGTACCGTTGGGATATTAACGTGCGTATGTCCACGATTATCGGCTTCGTCGGCGGGGGGGGTGTCGGCTTCCTACTGCAACAGCAGATCAACCTGCTGCGTTACCGTGATGCGGGGGTCGCCGTGCTGGCGATTGCGATTGTAGTCGCCATACTGGACTATGCCAGCGCCTCCATCCGTCAGCGTTACATTTAAGCATATCACCTGTATATCGAACCTGAAGTCTGCACATGGCAAACTAATCTGCCGCAAGGCAATTGATTTGAGCTACGAACCAGCCCTTTCGGGACAATCAACAGGTTGAGAGGAATGCGCCGCTAGATCATATTCCACTATCTGTACAAGCAGGTGTGACAATTCCCGCGAGGCTTAGCGCCAGGCAAACGTTTGGCAATCACATTACACTAGTACACCGACAAGGTTAATTTGACGGGTGAACAAGGGGCTTAAGTCCCTTGTTGGAAGTAGATAACCCTCCAACTTAAGGTTGTTGATGTACTAGTTTCTTCAAGGTAACTCACCAATATCTTCTAAAAAAGTAGAGGATTCTTTTCACTATTTGCAAAATTTAAATTATCATGGTAGTCTGTAAACGTTTACAATTGTAAACGTTTACAAAAAATAAAATCATGGAGGAAGATCAGATGACACGTAGATTTGTTCTCTTGTTGACTGTTTTGTTGCTGCTGCTAGGGAGTGCAGTCGTTTCTGCCCAAGATGTCGTTGAGCTGACCATCGCCACCGTCAATAATCCTGACATGGTGGTGATGCAAAGTTTTACAGACACTTTCCAAGCCGCCTATCCAAATATTCGTCTCAATTGGGTGGTCTTGCCTGAAAATGAACTTCGCGATACGGTCACTACCGATGTTGCGACAGGCTCAAACACATTTGACATTGTTACTGTCGGCATGTTTGAAGTCCCAATCTGGGCTGAAAATGGCTGGATTTACTCTATTGATGAACTGGCTGCTCAATACCCGGATAATGTGCAACCAGATTACGGCTTTGAAGACATCCTTCCAGGCGTGCGCTTAGGGTTGTCGTTTAATGAGGAACTTTATGCGCTCCCCTTCTATGGCGAATCCAGTATGTTGTTCTACAACACAGCGATGTTTGAGGAAGCTGGACTGGTCATGCCGGAGCAGCCGACATGGGAGCAGGTTCGTGAATTTGCTTGCGCGCTGCATGATCCTGAGAATGGGCGTTATGGGATTGCCTTACGTGGGCTGCCCGGTTGGGGCGAGGTCATGGCACCCTTAACAACCGTCGTGAATACCTACGGCGGGCGCTGGTTCGATGAAAACTGGGAGCCGCAGTTGACCTCTCCTGAATGGAATGAAGCAGTAAGTTTCTATGTCAACCTGTTGAGAGATTGTGGACAACCGGGCGCAACGGGCACAGGCTTCACGGAAGCGCTGACGCTTATGGCGCAGGGACAAGCTGCGATGTGGGTTGATGCGACGGTGGCGGCGGGTTTCCTGTCGAACCCTGAACAATCAACCATTGTGGATGACATCGGTTTTGCTCCTGCTCCTGTGGGTCCAGTTCCGAAGGGCAATCACTGGCTGTGGGCGTGGTCACTGGCGATTCCTACAACGACGGATTACCCTGCTGAAGCGCTGCAATTTGCCACATGGGCAACCAGCCGTGATTACATCAATCTCGTCGGCGAAACAAATGGTTGGGCAACTGTCCCGCCCGGAACCCGCGTCTCGACCTACGAGAATCAAAATTATCTCGACGCTGCGCCTTTTGCACCTGTCGTGCTGGGCTTGATGGAAACCGCTGACCCAACCGATTCAACCCGTGACCCCGTTCCTTACGTGGGTGTGCAGTTCGTCGGCATCCCCGAATTTCAGGGAATTGGTACAGACGTATCGCAGGTGATTGCTGAAGCCATCGCGGGTGACATCACTGTAGAAGAAGCACTTACACGAGCGAATGACATTGCGCATGCCGCTATGATCGAAGCAGGTTACCTCAGCCAATAAATATCAGTGGCGTTTACAGAAGGGCAGTGGGAAATTCCGCTGCCCTTTCATCCAATTATTAAGTTTATTTTGCGAGTTGATTATGTCCGAAACTCTTTCGCTCACAACAAAACGCGATCAGCAAAATGAAGCGACACAAGCGACCAAGAGAGCACACTACTCGCGGCGCTTACTGCCCATACCCGCCCTTATTTTTATGGTTGTGGTGACGCAAATCCCTTTGTTGTTTACCTTAGGCTTCAGTCTCGAACGCTGGAATTTGTTACGCCCAACACGACGCGGCTTCGTCGGCTTGGCGAATTACCCTGCTGTGTTAACCAATCCATCGTTTGTCACCATCGTGCTGAACACCTTGTTCTTGACGCTTAATGTGGTGCTTATTACCCTTGCGCTGGGCATGATCCTGGCACTGCTGCTCAACCGTGATTTTTACGGGCGCAACATTGTACGCACCATGCTGATTACGCCCTTCCTCATCATGCCAACGGTGTCAGCCGTCTTGTGGAAAAATGTGCTGTTCAATCCGGCATTTGGTTTGCTGGCGTCCCTTTTCGCGATATTCGGTTTGCCACGTCCCGATATGTTAGCTCATCACCCAATGGTATCGGTCATCACGATTATCGTCTGGCAGTGGACCCCCTTCATGATGCTGATTTTGTTGGCAGGGTTGCAATCGCTGGACAATGAACAATTGGAAGCGGCACAGATGGATGGTGCCAGCGGTTGGTTGGTTTTCCGTTTTTTAGTTCTGCCACATCTCCAACGTTACATCGAATTAGCAGTGCTCATGGAAACGCTGTTCATTCTGAGTGTCTTTGGTGAGATTTTCGTCACGACTTCTGGTGGACCGGGAATCCAAACGACCAACCTATCCTTTGGCATTTATCAAGAAGCCTTCCAGCGCTGGGATATTGGGCAAGCCAGCGCGCTCAGCGTATATGCCATCATCCTTGCCAATATTGTAGTGCTGTTGTTTGTGCGCGTCTTGCGGCGTGGGCAGGAAAAGGCGGTGTTGGCATGAGAATCGATAAGCGCACGGGTTTTGGGCTGACCATCACTACCTATTTGATCGCCTTTTTGATGTTCTTCCCAATTTTGTGGATGGTGCTCACATCATTTAAGACGGAAGCCGACGCTTTCGCCTTTCCACCGACGCTTTTTTTCCAGCCGACGCTTTCCAATTGGCAAAATGCGCTGTTCGACACCAATTTTACGGAGTTTCTCGTCAACACGGCGATCATCACGCTGGCATCAACAGGGGTCGCCCTCCTGTTGGGTGTCCCCGCCGCCTATGCGCTGGCTTATTATCCCACCAAAAGGACTGACTTCACGCTGATGTGGCTGATCTCGACACGAATGCTGCCGCCCGTTGGGGTGATTGTGCCGTTGTTTGTGATCTTCCGCGATTTGCAGTTACGGGATACACACCTGGGACTGATTATCATCTACACTGCCATGAACCTGCCGCTGGTGATCTGGATGATGCGCTCATTTTTCTTAGATGTACCGTATGAGATTCTGGAAGCGGGGCGTATTGATGGCGTATCGCTGTGGCAGGAATTCTATTACATCGTCGTGCGCCTCGTCGCGCCGGGGCTGTTTGCAACAGCACTGTTATGCACCATTTTTGCATGGAACGAGTTTTTCTTCGCTTTTAACCTGACGGTGACGAACGCTGCTCCAGTATCAGTCTATATCTCCTCGTTCAAAACTGCCGAAGGCTTATTCTGGGCGAAGATGTCCGCAGCGGCTACCGCGTCGGTGCTGCCTGTGGTGATCGCAGGATGGTTTGCACAGCGTCAGCTTGTGAAAGGGTTGACGATGGGTGCTGTGAAATAATTCAGGCAGTGAATACAATAGAGGCTTATCGATTCTTTAACAAAACAGAATGTCTCTCCTATGACAGCGCCCAAAAACAAGTTAGCGCCCACGATGAACGAAGTAGCGAAAGAAGCCAAAGTATCGGTAGCAAAAGTTTCGCGTGTTGTGAATGGAAAAGGGGGTGTGAAGAAAGATTTGGAACAGCGTGTTTTACGGGCAATGAAAAAACTCAATTACCATCCGAGTTCACTCGCACGCAGCTTTAAGCAGCAGCGTTCCATGCTCATCGGTATTGTGATCCCGCTTTTGGAACATCCTGCTTATAGTCGCATGGCATCTGCGATTGAAAGAAGATTGTTCGACTATGACTATCGCGCGCTGATTTGTAACTCTGAAGAGGATGAAGAACGCGAAAATGATTACATTGAAATGCTTTTGCGGCAGCGTGTCGAGGGCATCATTATCAATTCCTCTGCACGCGGTACACAACATTTAGCAGAACTGCGAGACAACAATATCCCGATTGTGCTTTTTGATCGTATGTTACAGGATGTGCAGTGCAATCAGGTTTTTTGCGATAACTCGTTAGGCGGTTACACAGGCATGAGGCATCTGTTTGAACTGGGGCATCGGCGTGTGGGAGTCATAGGCGCTCCCATGTATCCAGAACCCATGATACGCCGTATTCGTGGGACACGCGAAGCCATTGCGGAATTGGGAATGGATGATGACCCGGCACTGCTGGTGACAGGGGATACACAACTTTTTGATATGGGCTATCAGGCGGCTCAGCATTTGTTAGGACTAAACGTGCCGCCAACAGCGATCTTTGCGCTGACAGATGTGACAGCGGTGGGGGTCATGCACGCGGTAGCAGAAATGGGGCTAAAAATTCCGGATGACGTTTCGGTGATGGGTTATGATGATTTACCGATTGCGTCCTATACCATACCGCCCCTGACCACGATTGCGCAGCCTTTGATTGAGATGGGAGAGAAAGCCGTTGAGCTGCTTTTCAAGCAGATTGACGATCCTGATTTAGCCCCAGAGAAAGCCGTTCTGCCAACCCGTCTCATCCTGCGCCAAACAACAGCACTGTTAAGGCATTGATACAACGATTAGCAAATTGAATAGGATGGCTATGAAGGCTGTTCTTTTTCCCCAGGCAGAAACCATCTCCGTCGAAACTGTACCTGATCCTCGCTGTGCCCCCGATGAGGTCATTGTCAAAGTCGCCAACAGCGGCATTTGTGGTACGGACATTCATATCTACCGTAACGAATACATGTCACAATTCCCTCTGATACCCGGACATGAATTTAGCGGCACGGTTGTCGAGATGGGTAAAGAGGTCACGGATCTTCAAATGGGCGATAGAGTTGTTGTTGACCCTAACCTCTACTGTGGGCATTGTGATTTCTGCCGTAATGAGCAAGCTAACCACTGTAGCAACTGGCAGGGGATTGGCATCACCCGCAGCGGCGGTTTTGCCGAATATGTCAACGTCCCGGCGAAGGCTGCCTACAAATTACCAGACAGCTTGAGCGATACACAGGCAGCGTTTGTCGAACCGTTGGCTTGTGTGGTGTGGGCGCTCAAACGGCTGAGCGTTTATCCTGCTGACAAAATACTCCTGCTCGGCAGTGGTCCGATGGGATTGCTGCTCATCCAGGCGCTGCGTCACGGCAATGCGTCGCAAATTACGGCGGTAGATCGCCAGCCCGCACGCTTGCAATTGGCACAGCAGATGAGCGCAAACCAAACTGTGATTGCTGATGCTGAGCAACCCAAACACTTGAAAGATATTGCACCCAACGGCTACGATGTTGTGATTGATGCCACAGGCGTACCAGCTGTGATTGAAGGAGCATTTCAATACCTTCGACCACGCGGTCAATTTCTACAATTTGGCGTGACGCCGATGACCGCCAAAATACAGATCAGCCCCTATGAGATTTTCCGCAACGATTGGACGATTATCGGCTCATTCGCGCTCTGCTATACCTTCTTGCCTGCGATGGCGTGGCTAGAAAACGGTGTGATCGACGTTACCCCATTAGTGAGTCACCAGCTTATGCTGTCCGATTTTGCGACAGGGTTCGAGCAATTCATGGCGGGCGAGACATTGAAAGTCCATTTGAAAATAGGCGACTAATTGACGAGCAATCGTGTTCAGGATTAGGGGACAGACCATGAAACGGGTAATCATACGCCAACCGCATCAGCTTGATTTGATTCACGTCGATAAGCCGGAGACACAACATGGTGAAGTACTTTTAAAAGTGAAAGTGGTTGGCATTTGCGGCTCAGATTTGCATGTCCTAGAAGGACACCATCCTTTTGTCACCTACCCTGTGCTGCCGGGACATGAAGTCAGCGGCGAAATTATTGCTGTCGGAGAAGGCGTCGATCCTGCGCTCATCGGCAAGAAAGCGGTGATTGAACCGTCACTGCCCGGCGCGGGTCGCCCACGTTTTGAACCCGGACGCTACAATATCGCCACCGAACTCAAGGTCATGGGTTTTCAAGCTCCCGGCGCGATGGCAGAATATTTCGCCGTTCCCCTTCGCCAGCTTCATCTCATTCCCGATGATTTCTCCCATGAATTAGGCGCTTCGGTTGAACCAACAGCAGTAGCAGTACATGGTGTTCGGCTGGCGGGCAGCATCGCCGGATTAAAAGTGGGAGTGATTGGCGCAGGGACAATTGGCTTACTTGTCGCCCAGGTCTGTAAAACTTACGGTGCAGAATCAGTCACAGTCGCGGAATTTGATGAGGCGCGTCAGCAGATTGCGGCGGCATTAGGTGTCAACGCCACAAAAAAGCTGGAAGAAAACGCTTACGATGTGGTCTTTGAATGCGTGGGACTAGAAGCCACGATACGCTCAGCCATTTTCGCTTGTACCAAAGGGGCAGCGGTGATTGTGATGGGGGTGTTTGGTAAAGATGTATCAATCCCGGTAGGCTTGATCCAGGATTGGGAACTGCGGCTCATCGGAAGTCTCATGTATATCGGGGATGACTATCGTGAAGCTATCCGTCTGCTGGCAGCCGAAAAGGTGCGTGTCGATACCCTGATAACCCATCGCTTTCCGCTGGAACATGCCAATGAAGCTTTCGATACTGCATTGAAGCGTGGCGCTGTGTTAAAAGTCCTGCTTGAAAATGAGGGTTAGGGTGTAGTCGCCGCCACCCTTTTAAGGATTAGCATCCGACGCGCGTCAGTGATATTGTGTAATTCAGCTTCTTGAACAAACTCCTGTAAATAACGTGGTTTATTGTTTACGTGAAGCGTTCTCTGCCATCGTTAGCTTCTCACAATTACTCCGTACTACATCGCACTTTACCCTTATCAACAGTTCCAATGTCGCCCTCATCAAGACTCTCGCAATCCGATAAAAATGAAATCACGAACCAGCCCTCTTTGGATGATGATGGACTGATTGTTTTCCAAGGTGTTTAGGGCAATAATTGGCAGCTATTGATAGTCGTGCGTTAATCATGGCAACCCCTATGGTGATTTTGTATCTGTTCCTTCAGCGCTACATTATTTCAGGACTGACGCAAGGATCGCTTTCAGGATAGGGACAAAAGCCAGAGACTATTTACTGATGACCGGGTGTTCCCTGCGATGCTTGTCGGAAAGTTGTTGACCCATCTATGCAAACTTCGTCGTTATTTGCGTCTATTCAGCCGCGCTATCCCGAATTTAAAGATCAGGTTGCGCTCATTACCGGCTCAAGTCGGGGAATTGGAAAAGGCATCGCCATTCGTCTCGCACGCGAGGGAATGAAAATCGTCATCCATGGGGTTGATGCGGAAGAGGTAGAAAGAACAACACAAGAATTACAAGAGCTTGGAGTTTCTACGCTTGGACTTCACTCCGATTTCAGCCATGATGACGACATCAAGCGGCTTTTTCAGGCAACTATTGATC
>CALMZT010000888.1 GCA_937870805.1 uncultured Chloroflexota bacterium | reverse complement strand
GTTTCAGGGCAATCGTATCAAATTTAGTTTGAAGGTTACAAGGGTTCACAACATCTTTGTAGGGACAAGCGTACAGGGCTGAGCAGCGGGCAAACACCCAGGTTCGCCCCTACAATGACGTTTCTGACCTTCCTTGACCCAATTCGCGATTTTGATGCAATCGCCCTGTTCATGTATGCAGAAGTGGAGACTTTGTGTCTCACCTTACGCAAAACACTCGCCACTACGGACGCTGGCAGTTCAAAACTGCCAGCTATGCGATTTGGAAACCCGTGAACGGGTTGGGCGATGAAGGGTTTCAACCTCTTGAGAGGTTTACAAATTCTCCAATAGCGCTGGGTTTTGAACCCGGAGCGATAAACTGCGTAAGGTGAGTTTGTGTGTTTTAGGGGTGGCGCTGGGCGTAGGCTCAAACAGATTCGACTCGATGGTCAACGTGTACTCGCCGCCAGTTTCATCCGCGCCATTCACGGGTTGGGCGGCATTGGAGTCAGCGTCGGATAGGGCGTGGACATGGGGAGGCTGCCGTCGTCGTCACAGTAGGGTTCGACATTGTATTGGAAGCGCTGTTCGCAGGTGAGTTCGGGCACCTGGCGGTTGGCGTAGAACCAGTTGATAAGCTCCGGCAGGCTCTCGTTGTAATGCTGAAAACTGCTGCCGTCGTTGGCAATCGAATAAATGCTTACGCCGTCGGCGCTAAAAACAATGTCGGCAACGGTGCTGGTATGCCCCAAATAGGCACGCAGGGTTGTCCCATTCAGCACATCCCATATCAGGATCGCGCCACTGCCATAGCCCGCCGCCGCCGTGAGTCGATCCGGGCTAAAGGTAATCACGCTGGCGGTTACGATGCCGGGAGCGTTGAGGGTACGCAGGAGTTCACCCGTCGCCGCGTCCCACAGGATGAGTGTGCCGCGATTGTCGCCTGTCAGGAGATAAGTACCATCGGGGCTGAAAGCGGCTCTGGTGACGGCTGTGCGGTGTCCGTTTAAGGTGCGCAGCACGTCTCCGCTGGACACGTTCCAGACGGTGACACTGCCATCGTCCGCACCGCTGGCGGCTGTAATTCCATCGAGACTGAAGGCGATGATGTTCATCGGGCTGCCCTGTTCAACAAAGCGCACAAGTTCTTCACCCGAAAACCAATCCCATAAGATGAGTGAGCCGTTCGCTGCGCCTGTCAGGAAGGTTTCGCCATTTGGGCTGAAGGCGATGCTTTGGACGTTGCTGTCCACATTCGCAAGCAGCGTCAGTTCATAGTCGGCGGCGGCTTCACCGTACCACAGCGCCGCGTTGGCTGTCCCCAGCACAACGGACTGCCCATCAGGGCTAAGGGCTAAAGCCGTGATATCACCCATCGTCCAAAAACCTGTGCTGTTCGGCGTTATGTAACCCATGCCGCCAATTTCGTGCGCCCACACGACGATTTGCCCATCGGAACTGATGGCTGCTCTGGTGTTGGGCAGCCGAGTGTCAAGAAATGCCCGATCTCGATAGGCGGCTAAATCCCATAAAATCAGCCCGCCATCCTGATCGCCAGAAAGGGCATAATTGCCATCAGGGCTGATAGCGACACTGGTGATGAGTGTTGCTTGACCACTGTAGCGGTTAACTTCGTAGGGTGATAGCGCATCCCATAAACTCAATTCGCTGTAGACGTTCCCAAAGAGGACGGTCTCGCCCCAGGGATCGAAGGCAAAATTACTGGTGGCAATGGTCTCCGAACTGCTGGAAAGCACCTCTCCGGTTGTCACCTCTCGCACCTCGATGCCGCTGTTAGGATTAATCCAGATTGTGCTGCCGTCGGGACTGAAACGGATGTCCGTCAAATAGGGGAAGTTGTCTGTCCACAGCACTTCGCCTGTCGCCACTTCCCATAACACCATATCATTGGGGGTTTCGCTGTAATCCACCTCTGCCAGTACGTAGGCGGCATAACGCCCATCGGGACTCAGGCTGACGCGATAGACGGGACTCTCCAGCCCATCGCGCGTTTGCACAGGCTGACCCGTTGAGAGATCCCAGACGATGATGTTAAACGTCGTGGCGTCATCATCAAAGTAGTTAAAGCCGGAGCCGGAAATCAGATAGCGTCCATCGGCACTAAAGGCAGCAGCCTTAATCAGGGATTCATGTCCACTCAGGGTATACAGCGTCTCAGCGGTCTCCAAATCCCGTATCACAATGTCGTTCGTCTCGGTCTTGAGCGCGGCGTAGGGGGCGTCGGGGTTGAAGGCTAAAAAGTCAAAAAATCAAGATTCCTTTGGCCCTATGGGCTTTCCTTTCGCCACACCCAAACGAAGCAGCACCCCTTCCCACAA
>CALMZT010000887.1 GCA_937870805.1 uncultured Chloroflexota bacterium | reverse complement strand
GATATTTACAATGAGTTCCAAACTATTGACAATAACATATTAAAGAACTTTCCTTTAATAGAAAAAAAGTATAAGGATACTTATTCTACTATTTATAAAGCTGAGATTAAGCCTGTGAGCACTGAGATTACTTTATATAAAAGTCTGAATGTTGTTAGTGAAAAGCTAAAGAATGGCCAGGCTTTAAATGAAAAACTGAAAAACTTTGATCTTAGGTTTGCTGAACTGACAGAGCAGGAAAAAGAGATCCAGCAAAAGCACGAAGCTTTTTTGAAAGCATATGAAAATAATAAGCCTAATAAATACCTCTATAAAAAGGGTGTTTGCTGTGGCACAGGTGTTTTTTTGCCACCTGTGCCACCTGTGCCACCTGTGCTAAATTCTGCGCTTGATGCCGATGTAGCCGCGCAGTCGGTCATCTCCTTCGCGCCTCTGCTGGGGCTTGGCAAGTCCCATTTTCTTGAGGGCGCGGGCTATGTCCTTTGGCAGTTGCCCGTCCGCGATTTTAAGGTTTCCTGCGGTCGGGCTTTTCAGTGTGTCAACAATTTCTAGCGTCGGCGTCCACGTCTCAAGGTTGAGAGGGTCAATAACGAAATACTTGTTGAGCGTATCCTCTACAATGTCCGGTGTCTGATAGTTTTCGTTGATAGCGTTGGCGAGTTCGCGCTCGTCGCGGTCAAAATCCCACCCCTCCCCCGCGCGGTAGAGTGTTACAGCTTGCGCCCATAATTGATTGATGTCGCAATCTGTGTACCCCCAATCAATTTTGAGGATAGGAACAATCGCAAAGCGTCGTGTCCCAGTCGAATCATTCAATACCCCGCTGCCATCGTCATTGAACGAACCGATAAACGAGGTCATGGCATATCCGGTGATGTCATGGCGTCCGTACGGTTTGCGCTCACGAACAAAATTGATGGTGAGCCAATGCTTGAGGGCTTCGCGGTCTTGCTTACGCATGGTGCTGCCCACTTCGCTGGCGTTCCAAATCCACACCGAAAGTAGTCGCAGCGCGTGGTCTTTGTCCTCGCTGCGGATTGCGGAATCGTTGTAATAATCGGGCAACGGCGAACATAACCACCGCGCGAAAGTGTCCTTGCCGATACCCTGTTCGCCTGCAAGCAATAGCACACGGTTTTGAGCGTCGTTCTGCATGACACGCGCCACCGCGCCGATACACCAACGGCGAAAAAAGCGTTCAAAGGTATCGCCTTCGCCCGCGTCACAAACGAAATGCTGCGAGACCGTACAGATTACGTCCTCGCCATTCCATTTGAGCGAATCGAGATAGTCACGGACCGGGTGGTAACTCCGCTGTGCAGCGGTATAGCGAATGACGTCGGCAACGATATTGACTTCGGACACCCCCGCGTCACGCAATTTCGTGCGAATCTCTGCGTCCGTGTTGTCGTCAGGCGCAATGCCATTCGTTTCTATCGTATGTGTGCAATGGTTGTAGGCAAACGTGTATCTCATTGTCTTGATAATCTGTACATATTCCGCGGTGG
>CALMZT010000886.1 GCA_937870805.1 uncultured Chloroflexota bacterium | reverse complement strand
CCACGAGGTTTTCAGCGAATATCATCTCTAAATCTAAAACCACCGCCTATCTCCGCGTCTCTATCAACGACCAAGACCTTGAGAAGAATAAAGTAACGTCAATTCGGGATCAGGATTTTTAGTTCGCATTTTATAGGGAGGGCGCAGTCGCTTTGCTTACGTCTTGCGCCCTAGTTGTTTATGTTCTGCCCGACAGTGGGGACAACGTTTCACCCCTCTGTTTTATCCATCTCCTAAAAATCCCCACTCGGTGGAGGGGTTGCGGTTATGGTCGGGGTCAGCATTGAGGGAGGCACCGGCGTTCACACCGGGATAACTGCTGTTGCAATGGGTGTCGCGGTAGGCGCGGTTGTCCAGCCGCCAAACTGCGGACAGGTCGGCGTATCATCAAGTTCGAACTGCTGACGTTCTACATCGGTGAAGTCACGGAAGATGCGCGTACAGGCATAGGCAACGAAATCGCGGTAATCGGTATCCCACAGGCGCGCCGTGTTGTCGTAGCTGCCTGACAGGATGTAACGCCCGTCGGGACTGAAGGCGACATCAAACACAACTGCTAGATGCCCATCGAACTGTGCCAGTGTAAAAGATTGGTCAAGGCTGCGTACCAGCACGGCGTTGGCTTGGTCAGTATCGGTTCTGTTCAAGGCGCGAATACCGAGCAGCGCAGCGGTTTCGACGTTGCCGTTCAGCAGTTGGTCATTCGCCAGAGACGCTAGCCGCAAAGACTCTACCTGTGCTTGGGCATCTTCTATCCGCACAGCGACGGCTGTGAGTGTGGAGGGGATCGGCTCGATGGTTAAATTGGCGGCGGTCACGGCAGACTGGGCGTTGATGGCACTGAGTGCGATGAGGATAGACGCAGCAATCGCCAACACAACAAAGATGCCCAAGATCCACGACGCACGCTGGAAATTCTGCGCGCGGTGCGCTGTAAGCTGCTCTTTCGCCTTACGCGCTGCTTCAGCGGTCTGTTCGATGCTGCGCTGTTTCAGGCTGGTGTCCAGGTAGTCACGCTCTTTTTCGGTCAGCACCAACTGTGTGCTGTGCATCCAATTCTCGAAGATCTCCAGGCGTGAGCCGCGCAGCAGGAAACTGGCATCATGTTGTGCGTTACGCCACTCCTCTGTCAGCGCCATCAACTGCCGCTGCAACCCCATATCTTCACGGTTCTCATTCAGCCACGCACGCAGTCGTTCCCATTCACGCAAGATCGCCTCGTGCGCCACTTCCACCGTAGGTGTGCGCGTCCTCGGATCATGATCCAGCGACAGCAGCCGATACTCCGCGTAGGTGTCGACGATGTCGTCCAGCGAACCAATCACCGCGTCTGGCTCGGTCATGCTGGGACGCACATCGCACAAATCTTTGGCGATGCCAAAGTCGGCAAGGTAGGCGTTGCCATCTTCATCCAGCAGAATGTTGCCTGGCTTCAAGTCTCGGTGAATGACCTTGCTGCGATGCGCCGCTGCCAGCGCGGAGGTGATTTGATCCATCAGCAGTGCGGCGGCTTCCACGCTGTACGCGCCCTGCTCCAGCGCTTCGCATAGACTGCCGCCTTTGAGCCAGCGCATCACCAGATACGCGCCATCTGGATCACGCCAGTAATCATAAAGCGGTGTAATGTGCAGGTGTTCCAAGCGTGCCACAAGCTGGGCTTCGGTCTCAAAGCGGCGGATGAAATCGGGGTGATTGGCGAAACCAGGCAGAATGATCTTCATCGCCACCTCGCGTCCGACGGTGGATTGATAGGCTTTGTAGACCGCGCCGAAGCCGCCTGTGCCGATGCGTTCCCGCCGTTCATAACCCTTGATATTGTGTCCTGTTAGGTTGTCCATCTCCTGCCCTCCCCTCATCCATCAATAACGACGATTATAGGGCGAAGAATCAAGCAACCATACCTTTTCAATACCCCCATTCACTGGCACCACAGCGATGCCTTCACTTTGAAGGCATCATTTGTCATTTTCCTTGGGAGGCTAATTGCTTGGCTGATAAGTCGCTTTATCACGAATTATGTGCGCTGTGCGAAAGAATGCTAATCCGCGCTCTATTTTTGTACATGATTTGCAGAACTACTCATCTATTTCGTTGCAATTCTAGAGAGAAACAACTGACCGTTTTTTGCAAATTTTACACAGATTGGTAAATGAAAGAGGACAGCTTGTAAACACGGTCTTTTGAGTTCCATAGTTGTTAAAGGCTCTACAGGCATTAGTTATAAACGCTTTAACATATGATTTTTGGGTTCTCACACTCAATTTAGTAACCCTATGTAGCCAAGGCAGTCTCCAGTTTATCTGCATTGTCGCCCCAAGAATAAACATTAAGGGAGAATTTCGATTTAATTACCAGATATTGTCAAATTGATCCTTGAGTTAAGACAGCAACCCTTGAGTAAAGCTGTAAATGCTTATGGAGAAATCAATTAGACTGCGAACAATGGGCTTAAGCCCATTGTTGAGGTAAAT
>CALMZT010000885.1 GCA_937870805.1 uncultured Chloroflexota bacterium | reverse complement strand
AAGTACTGATCTGCCCAAGCCTTCAACCTGAAATCTACGATTTCCTGTCGATCAAGATTGTAGACAATATACTCAAACAGGTGACGAGCCATTTCTTGCCTGTCCTCGTCATCGTATACCTCCCATAACCGGCTCAGCGTTTCCACAGCTTGAATACATGATCTGTCCTCCCAAAAACTGGTCCAAGCGGAGTGAGACTATCGGAATAGAATCGAATAGGTAGGATAGTCTCGTGGTAAGTCAAGGAACGCGGTACAAGGAAGAACAGATCATCCGTAGCTTGCGAGAGATCGAGAGCGGCACTAGCGTCGCTGAGGTCTGCCGGAAATACGGAATTGCCGAACAAACCGTGTATCGCTGGCGCAGTAAGTATGCAGGTCTGGACACCAGCGAGTTGCAGCGGCTGCGCGAACTGGAAGCGGAAAACAGCCGGCTGAAGAAGATCGTAGCGCAGCAGGCGCTGGACATCGACGCGCTGAAAGACCTGGTGTCAAAAAAGTGGTAAGCCCTCGAGTTCGACGGCAAGCGGTCGAGCGGTTAGTGGCAGAACGAGGGCTGTCACGACGACGGGCATGCGAGCTGGTCGGTATCTATCGCTCGAGTGCCCGCTACCAGCGTCGCTCACGCAGGCATGAAGCCGAGACCGTCGCGCTGATTCGAGAATACGCGCACGAGCAGCCGATGTATGGCTACCGCATCATCGCGGCGATGTTGAAGCACGATGGGGTTCGGATCAACCGAAAGCGGGTGTATCGCATCGGGCGGCAGGAAGGCTTGCAGCTGCCGCGGCGCAACCGGGTGAAACGCCGTTTTGGTGAACCGAGCGGCAATCTACGGCGAGCTAACCTACCCAACGAGGTCTGGACGTACGACTTTCTCGAAGCGCGGACCGAGCGGGGCGGGAAGCTGTGCATGCTGACGATCCTAGACGAGTACACACGGGAGTGTCTTTCCATCCACGTCGCCCGCTCGATTTCGTCTCGGCAGGTGATCCAGGTATTGGAATGGCTCTTCCTGCTGCGCGGCGCACCGACCTATCTAAGGCGTGATAACGGTCCAGAATTTATTGCGTATGCTTTACGGCGGTGGCTACAAGACCGGCACTGCAACACGATGTACATCACGCCAGGTAGCCCCTGGGAAAATCCCTTTATCGAGAGTTTCAACGGGACGTTTCGTAGTGATTGTCTCGACCGTTGGATTTTTGAAAACGGGCACGAAGCGAAAATCGTGATTGAACAGTGGCGTCAGGAATACAATCAGCGACGGCCGCACAGCAGCCTCGGTTACCTGCCGCCTGCAGTCTTTGCAGACCAGGCTCGACTCTCACTCAACTTGGACTAGTCCCGGGGGCAGGTCACCCACTTCAACTCAATAGCAAACTCAACGAATGTGTAACTGCGAAAGAAGGGAGTACCATGTCCGATAAAAAGATTTGGTTCATCACAGGTGCCAGCCGCGGTATGGGAGTTGACTTCGCCCGCGCTGCGCTTGCCGCCGGGAACGCGGTCATAGCTACGGGTCGTAATCCCGGTGCGGTATCGAAAGCGTTAGGTGACGCAGACGACCTGATGGTCGTCAAATTGGATGTCACCAACCGCGCCGATGCTGAGACAGCAGTACAAGCCGCAATCGACCACTTTGGTCGGATTGACGTGCTGGTCAACAACGCGGCGAACTTTTATGCAGGTTATTTCGAGGAGCTAACGCCCGAACAGATCGAGCAGCAGTTGGCGACAAGCCTCATCGGTCCGATGAACGTCACCCGCGCCGTTCTACCGGTTATGCGCCAGCGGCGCTCCGGTCACATCATGTCGATCTCGTCGGGCGCGGGCATCATGGGCTTCGAGTTCAATTCCGCCTACTGCGCTGCGAAGTTCGGTCTTGAGGGGTGGATGGAAGCGCTTCATACCGAAGTCGCTCCGTTTGGCATCTACACCACCATCGTTAACCCCGGGTTCTTCCGCACCGAAGTTCTCACGCGAGAGTCGACGATCTATGCTGATCCGTCCATCGCAGACTACGCGGAGCGTCACGCCGTCCGAAAGGCATGGTATGAGCTTCAGAATGGTGAGCAATCCGGCGATCCGACCAAGCTCGCTCAAGCGCTCCTCATCATCGCGGGCAAGGAGCAGCCGCCACGCCGCTTCATGGCTGGTGCCGATGCCATCGGCATAGCCGAGCAGAAGGTCGCCGACCTCCAGGCGCAGATCGATGCCTATCGTGAATTGTCGGTAGCAATGGCATACGACACGAAATAGCCTTCATTCATTCGGGCTTTCTTCGAGTGTATGGCGCAGCTGGTCTTCAAGGACGCCCAGCACGAAGCACGATTGTTATTGAGACCTGTGCGTACCTGCTTACACTATCTGTTGGCCGGAAGTCACGAAATGAAGCTGCGTTCTATGCCGTTGATTTTACCGGCTGTCCTGCTGATAACCGCCTGCTCACCGATGTTGGAAATGGTTCAGGACACTATAACTGAACCATCAAGTGTTGAAGCAACCGCGATCGCAGCGGTTAATGAGGTGATTGACAGAATGCAGATCAGAATCATCACCGAAGATGCGGTCTAGTTCTGTCGGGAAGCCTAGAGGCTGTGATGTACTTTGCTGACCATCTTCCCCCTAATGTGACGATTGAGCTTATAAGTCAACCACGGCTGACAGGTTCGGTGCAGTATCGGGATAACCCGAATCAGAAATTCAGGCTCGGGACTTCTAAGTGAGGGAGGAATTCATTCATGAACCTGTCTTTTGAGAACCAAGTTGCACTTGTGACCGGCGCAGGCATGGGCATGGGTCTGGCAACAGTCAAAGCCTTTGCGGAAGCGGGAGCGACGGTGGTGCTAGCAGACATCAACGAGGACGCCGTTCGTTCTGTTGCAGGAGAATTGACAGCCACAGGTCATAAAGCACTTGCAATCCGATGCAATGTTGCCGACGAGGCTGACGTCGAAGCGATGATCGCGCAGATTGTTTCCACCTTCGGTCGTCTGGATGCGGCGTTCAACAATGCCGGCGTGCAGTCACCTGCCGCTGAAACCGCCGATGCCAGCGGCGAAGAATTTGATCGTGTGAACGCAATCAATCTCCGCGGCGTCTGGAACTGCATGAAGTACGAACTGCGCCAGATGCGCGAACAGGGAAGCGGTACCATCGTCAATAACTCTTCCATTGGAGGTCTGATCGGTCTTCCCGGTCGAGCCATATACCACGCATCCAAGTTTGGAGTTATTGGGCTGACGAGAAGTGCCGCGCTGGAATATGCCGCCAGAGGAATTCGCATCAACGCCGTGTGTCCAGGAGCCATCGAGACACCAATGGTTTCGGATATGGTGGCTAAGGGATGGATAAAGATGGAAGACATGATGAACGGCAATCCGATGAAGCGGCTTGGTCGACCGGAGGAAGTTGCTTCAGCAGTTCTCTGGCTGTGCAGCCTTGGGGCAAGTTTCGTGACTGGTCAAGCACTCTCTGTCGATGGTGGAGCTACCGCATGATGAAGAAGCTGAAAGAAGATAGACCCTGTGACTGGCTGTACTCCACGCTTCGCGGACATGGGTTTCAAGGAACACGCCATACCGACCACAGCCATGCCTTACATCGCTATTGTGGGAAGGCTGATGAAAATGCCGCCGCCTGGATAGAAAAGGTCAGCGACCAACAATAACCAGGGTGATGGCGGCACAAGTGGAGCATTACTTCAAACAGATCAAGGCAGCGAACAGGAGACTGATGATGCATATTGGATTACAAATTCCGTCCTTCAAGTATCCCGGTGGCACGGCGGCTATCCGACCCAAACTCAAAGAAATCGTCACAACAGCCGAAGACTCGGGGTTTTATAGCCTCTGGGTCATGGATCATTTCTATCAAATCAAGGGAATGTTCGGCGAAGCGTATACGGATCCGATGTTGGAAGGTTTTACGACCCTTGGATATTTCGCCGGATTAACTGAAAAAGCCTATCTCGGTGTACTGGTAGCGGGCGTGATTTATCGCCATCCCTCTGTTCTGATGAAGATGGTGAACACCCTCGACATTCTCTCTGGTGGTCGGGCATATTTCGGCATTGGTGCGGGATGGTATGAAGACGAAGCCAAAGGCTATGGTATCCCGTACCCGTCAACATCGGAGCGCTTCGAGCAACTGGAGGACAACCTGCAACTTGCGAGGGCGCTCTGGGCTGGTGACGAGATTGCCTTTAAGGGCAAGCAGTTTTCTGCTCCGGCAATCACCAATAATCCCCGCCCGCTCTCGAACCCGCATCCACGCATCATGATTGGCGGTACGGGACCGAAGAAAACACTGCGAATGGTGGCTCAATATGCGGATGCCTGCAATATCGGGGATTGGGTAGGGACAGAAAATATGCAAAAAGCAATCGACGTGCTCAAAGAACAGTGCGAGTCTCTGGGACGTGATTACGACACCATCGAGAAAACATCCCTCTGCACCGTGCATCTTTCCGGTGACGATACGGTAGATAGCGTCATCAATCGTATCGAGGAACTCTCGGCGATGGGATTCACACACGCGATATTTAATATGCCGGATGTTTACGAAATAACACCGCTCGAAACCTTTGGAAAGGAAATTATTCCGGCAGCAGCCGAACTTTAAGCAGGCGACAGTCAAGTCACTGCTACCCCTGAAATCGCAGTTGGCTCCGCGCGTGCCACCTTCGCCTGAGCGGCGGAACACGATAAGCCTCAGCTACAGAAGGCACCGAACACCGTCGTCCCCGTTGAGTACAGATTGTGTTCAATACGTGAAGCCCGGTCCGTCAGATCGGGCTTTTTCGTTTCCCTCATCAGTAGCTAACGCAGATACCACCTCTGACAACACGTCCGTATTTTGTATCATGCACCTTGTGGGTTGCTCAGGCGGTAAAGCGTTTTCAGTGTGGCGAGACAGTGTTGGATCTCTCCATGCTCAACCAGCATTCCGTGAATCCGATTGCCAGCCTGTTCCTGGAAGCTGTGGTAACCATTGTGGCGTGGGCGTACATAAGCGTTCGCCAGCGTATCCCAGGTACTGCGAAAGAAGTCATGCGTGATCTCGTTGGCATGATTGTCATGCCAGGCGATACCATTCCCCGGCTGCCCGCCGTCCTCGACGTAGAGGGTGCGCTGGACCTCCGCGCCGCACAGCCACACTCCATAAGCGACGGCTTCTGGAATATGCTGGCAATACGAGGACACAGCGTAGCCTGCACCACCCAGGAGCGCGCCGCGGACACCGGGCATATTTGTGAAACGTACCGGCTTCGGCGCGTAGCCATCCCGACTGTAATTGGTATAAGTGAATGTCAGGGGGCAGTAGGCGACGTCATCATCGCTGCTCATGTGGTCGAGCATTCGGATTGGGTTCCACGTTGTCGACTGTGGGTGACTCGCCGTCACAAATTGCTTCAGTAATTCGAGCGCGTGCAGACCCACAGCATCGTCTGCCAGCAGGTCGCCACGTTGTCCGGGAGGATCGCCGAGGCTGGCGCATAGGGACAAAAAGGCACAGATGCAGTCTGTCGGGACGAGGGGAACCGCCATCCAGCGTCCGACGGCTCGCAATTCGTGAGCCAGTTTCAGAACGGCGTCCCAGTTGTCGGGAAAGTCCATGTCCATCAGATCGGGACGATAGGCGCCTGCCTGCATGGCGGCGTCTGCTGCGAGGACCCATTGGTGTCCGTGATAAAAGTAGCTCTCGTGGCTGGGTCCAGCGCTTTGCTCGGCAAGTGAAGCCATTGTGTCCGCCGAAATGTGCTCCTCCAACGGAATCAGGCATTGGGTTGCTTCCGCCAGACCAACGTGCGGGTGATCGACGATCAGGACGTCGTAATCCCGCGCAAGCTGATCGATGGGTGCGTCGCCAAAATCCTTCAGGGAGCGCTTCTCCCATTCGACCCGCACACCGGTCATCTGCGCGTATGGCTCGGCGCTGGCTGCAAGCGGCTGAAACCCCCTCGGATGATCCCACGTAATCCCGCGGAGCCTAATCATGGTCTACTGTCTCCGATCTCATGGCGGCGGGTGAAACCGTGTCAGCGGTCGTCGCCCAGGCGTCAAATCCTTTGTCGATTAACTGTTGGCGGATGAGGTGTTTCTGAGCTTTTCCCACGGAAGTCCGCGGCAGTTCATCCAGGAAGAGCACCCGTTCCGGCACCTTGAACGGCGACAGGTGCGCTCGACAGAACGATTTAACGGCGTCCTCTGTCAAGGTGAGGTCATCCGCGACGACAACGGCGACGATTAACTCATCGCGTATCGGGTCAGGAATCGTCACAATCGCGGCGTCGCGCAATCCATCGCAGTGCCGAATCACGTCTTCGATCTCGACGCTGGAGATACGCTCGCCGGCACGCTTAATCAAATCCTTGTCGCGGTCCACGAAATAGATGAAGCTGTCTTTGTCGGCGTACACGATGTCGCTTGTATACACCCACGTTCCGTCCGGGAGAGTACGCAAGACCCGGTCGGTCGCGTCCGGGTCCCGGTAGTAGCCGAGCATGACCGACCGACCGGGCGTGCCGCGAACAATCAACTGCCCGACCTGACCAACCGGCACGTCCTGATTGTCCTCGTCCACAATGCGGACTTCATAGCCAAGAATCGGGCGACCCATCGCCGTCAGGTTCCGCTCGCCAGTCAGGGGACTGACAATTGGAACGGACACCGTTTCTGTCATGCCCCACAACTGCTGCAGCGGCACCTTGAACCTCTCATGCCAGTCTGCATACTGGCGTTCAGTCAGGTTCTGGGCGAAGGTCACGTTACGCAGTCGATGCTGTGCGTCTTCGGCACTACGAGGCTGGTTGAGGAGCATACGCAGCGGCGCGGCGAACAGGGGAGCCATCGTGGCGTCATAACGGTGAGCCTGCTGAAAAAAGCGGCTCGCGCTAAAACGGGGCATGATGACGGCTGTTCCCCCGGTCACAAGCGCGACCCACAGCCCGTGAAACTGCGCCGCGCCGTGAAACAGCGGTAAGACGATCAGCAAGCGGTCGTCGGGGCGCGCGCCAACGGCGCCGCGTACCGTTTCGGCAGCATAGAGGATGTTCGCATTCGTGATGACGACGCCCTTTGGCAGCGCCGTCGTCCCGGACGTGTAGAGAATTTGCAGCACGTGGTCGGATGCGTCGGAGCGGGGCG
>CALMZT010000884.1 GCA_937870805.1 uncultured Chloroflexota bacterium | reverse complement strand
GAAATCGACCGCGCCGCGATAGGCGAGGGCGCGCTGATAGTCGGCGTAAATGCTCCAGCCAAGTTCCGCGAGAGGCAAAGGCGCAGGAGACTGGTCCAGTTTGAGGCGCAGCATTTCGGGCGTCAGGAGGCGATCTTTTGAGGAGCGGATAAACGCCAGGGCAAGCGAGTCCACCAAATCGGGCAGCTGGTCACGTCGCACCCAATCCCGTTTCGATTGTTCGAGCCCGGGGTCGAGGTAATCATCTAAGGAATGAGATGCCAGCCAGGCATTGACCGCATCCTTGCGAATGTATCCCGCCTCACGCTCGTCGATGATGCTAAAGCGATCCTCCAGTCCCACACGCGACGGCTTCTCACGCACGATGTCATGCGCCAGCCCGTGCAGGGTGCGGACACGATATTTATATAGAGCCTGAAGAGGGTTATCGAAAAATCGTTTGATGCGCGCTTCGAAGTTATCCACCGCTGAGTTGACTAATGTGACGATGAGGACTTCCTGATCGTCATGCAAGCGCCGGTCCGCGATAAGTTGAGCTGCCAGGGCAGAGAGGATGTGGGTCTTTCCCGCGCCTGGCACCGCGGCAATCCCAAGCCGCCCGCCGCGATACTTAAGAATTTCCTGTTGGGAAGTTCGAGGAGTGAAGATATGCATTCCCACAATTTTACACCTGTAGAGATGATTAAGAACATTTGAGTTATATTAGTTAACTCAGCATACGCAATTTTGCCACACCGTTCGTGCCGAGAGTGGCGCCTGGGCGCCACGAGACGGTAGAGACACAGACACCTCGCCAGAGGCGTGGTGCAGGTGGAACACGGAGAAAACCCTTTATTTTCTCTCTGTGACTCCGTGTCTCAGTGGCTAGACTGCGTAATATCAGTCATTTCACTGCGCCTGAGTCCACATCCACGATCAACACAGAAGTATCGACCGCTTCGAAATCATTCCCTGTCAGAACGTCGAGCAGGTGAAGCATGTCGTTGTCCCAGCGTTCGTCGGGGGCGCCGCTCACATACCAGTTCGAGCCATTGTCGGCAAGCATGATGCCATATGTTTTCATCGCCTGCAAAATGACTTGCATCTCAGTTGGAAAACCAGAGATGTCATACGCCGCTTTCAATCGGAAGCGTGCCCCCATCGGCGGAGTTCCATCCTGCGCGTCAGACGTTAAATGCCGCGCCGGCCAGATATAACCGGCGGTCTCTTCGACCGTGAAACGCAACGCATGACTGATCTCACCGGCAAGGATTTCATCATACCGAACGAGTCCCGGCAAGATCGGCAAACCCGCCGCGTCTGCCGAGGTCCATGTTTCGGGGCGCAGGGCGTTGGAGTTCAAGTCCCAGATCGCGCCCGAACCGCCGCTCCAGCCTCCATTATCAAAACTTGCGTCATAGATTTCATAAAGAGTACAAGTCTCTGTATCCACCACCAGAATGTGATGATCGGAACCGTATTCGATCAGAGGATTCACTGGTATGGGATAGGGCCCCGCATCCGACTCATCGGGATAGTAAAACTGCGGGTCATACGCAGGGACGGCTGATCCCGTTACGACGTTGTACGGAATCCCGATCGGGCCGCCGTCCCACTCGCCCGAGCCAAAGTCCATGTGGAAGCCCTGGTCGCGGCCGATGCTATCGATCCACACTTGTGACAGGGGATGGAGTGGTAGTGAGTCCACGGGCGCGTTCCAAATGTTGTCTGCGGGAAACATTGGGCATCCCGCTAACCAGGGACCATCAGAGTTTGATGGGTTACCGGCTTCCGATGTGTTCTCGATGGTTTGCGTAGCGAGCGCGGCAGTGGCAGTCAGCCTGTCTTCTACGGGGCTTTCTGTTGCGACCGGCGAAGGGACAACTGTTGGCTGGCTCAACTGACAAGCAAGAACAACGATACCAACAATAAAAAGAAGGGATTTGGAGAGTAGTTGGTTCATAGACTCTTAACCGCTAAGCACGCAACACTTGCACATGCACGCAAGTGCAGGTGAGAACGCTAAGTTTTTTTCTTTTCTTCTTCGCGACCTTGACGGTCTTTGCGGTAAATACCTACGTTTTTTTGACAAAGCTGGCTCGATTGGGTGGTTCATCGAGCCCATGTACAACCCTGTGAATGCCATTCTTTATCAGCTTCACATTCCAGTTTATGAGAAAACCAAGTTTTATGTTCTTGAGTCTCATGTAGGTAAGCAGTTATGCCATGTGGATAGGGTGGATATCATCTACAGACTTATTCTCAACAATTACCAGATCATCTATCAGCTCATCGATTCGATAACCTTCATCGAACTCCTGTCCATCATATAAGATTGGCAATTTTAGTTCTGCAAAAACAATATGACCGCGCTTTCGAAGTTCATAGGCATGACACCTTTGATATGCAGACTCTAACAAACCAGGACCAAATTCCTTGTGAACGTTGTAAGCTGCATCAACTATATCTTTTGCAATGGCTTCAATGTTGGCAGTCATATTAAATCCCTTTGTTTTTCTTAGCGATCTTAGCGGCCTTCGCGGTTTATTTGGTTTCGGAACTCGATGTCAATACTTTTTGAAATGCACGTAACAACTCACCCCGCTGTTCAAATCCACTTTCGCCGAGTTCGGAGATTCCCAAATAGACTCGCTCGCGGCATCGCAATAGCAGCCCTGA
>CALMZT010000883.1 GCA_937870805.1 uncultured Chloroflexota bacterium | reverse complement strand
CTTTTCAGGGAGGCGTCTGATGACCCCTCAAGTAGTATACGCTGATGCCCCAGCGTGCAAGCCTGTTTCTCTCTTCGGTGCGTTGAACATTTTACGTGACGGACTGCCCGCCACAACCGCCTACGTTCAGTTGTTAAAGAGCCGTACTGGACGCCCACCGGACGATGACGTCTCGTGAAGGCTTTTTTTCCAGTCGAATTGCCAGGGAGTGTAGCACCATTGAACGCAAAAGACAAATGCTTGCGCCTTATATCCCCAGACCTGAAGGTCAGGGTTTTACGGCGCTTTTCGATAAGGAAGTCGGGCGCACACGCAGGTGCGCCCCTACACAGCACGTTTTAAACGACGATCAAAGTGAAAATGCTGATGGGTGTTTGACGTTTGCTGCGTCCCTATCTGCTAACCACTTTTCGCATAATCAACGAGATCAAATGACTCGACGCGCATTTGATCGACGGATAAGGGCAGGCGGTCACGCAGAATCAATTCAAGCGCATCCATCTCAGCATCGCGGTTTAGTCCTGCCGCCGCCAGCAGTTGTCGTTTGGCAACGTAGAAAGCAAGAAAGTCTTTATCCTGTGGTCTGCCGCGATAGATGATTTCGTCCCATTTTTCGGCGTGCCCGACATAGCGCAGTTCAACGTCCCACTGCGTTGTCCAGAAAAACAGCACATGAGCCGTAATTTCATCGCCGCGTCCTGCCAGATTACGCGCCGCGACGATGCCATGCTGCTGGGCAACACGCCAGTGTTCGATACGTGTGCTGTTTCCATCGTCAGTTTGCCAGCGCGCGATGTCGCCCGCCGCGTAAATATCGGGATGGCTCGTCTGTAATTTCTCATTGACCTCAACAGAATGATCTTTGTCATTCATCTTTAAACCTGATTCCGCGAGATAATCAGTCGTCGGCTGCACGCCCACGCCGATGACCACGAGATCGGCGGGAATCTCTTCGCCCGATTTCAACACCACCGAGGCAACCTTATTTCCTTTTCCTTTGATCTCCGCAACTTCTGAGCGCAGACGGAACTGTACGCCGTTCGCTTCGTGCTCACTTTGGAACATGCGCCCGATCTCTGGACCGAGAATGCGCTCAAAGGGCAGCGCTTCGGGGGCGACAACGGTCACAGATAACTTGCGCCCCTTGGCAAGAGACGCGGCGACTTCCATGCCGATAAAACTTGCGCCGATGACGACGGCTTTTTGCGCGCCCTGTGTCGCTTCGATAATACGAGTGGCGTCGTCCAACTCGCGCAGCAGGAACACATTGCTCAAGTCTGTGCCCGGCGTATCCCGCAGTTGGCGCGGCGTTGCGCCTGTTGCCAGCAGCAGCTTGTTGTATGCAATTGATTTGCCGTCTTTGGTCGTGACAGTATGTTCAGAGGGGTTGACGCGCGTGACGGAGGTATTCAGTTGCAGGTCGATAGAACGCGAGGCATACCATTTTTCGTCACGCAGGGGAATCCATTCGGGCTGGGCATGTCCGTCTAAATAATCTTTGGACAGGTTCGGACGGTCAATGGGAACCGCCGGAACAGCACTTAAGATGATTATTTTTCCCGTAAATTTTAAGCGGCATAATTCTTCAGCCGCCGCGTTGCCCGCCGCGCCGCCGCCGATGATGACGATGGTTTCGTCGGAAGTGACTGTTCGTATCGGTGGTTCGGTCTGGTTGTCGTTGGGGAGGGTGACGACGACATCGCCGTCTGCAATACGCACAGGGTAATGGCGCAGATCATTCAGCGCTGGCGGCTCAAGGCGTTCGCCGCTGCGAATGTCGAAACAGGCGTGATGCCAGGGACAGATGAGGTTTGTGCCTTTGAGCACCCCTTTGTCCAGAGGCGCGCCGTAATGGCTGCAATTTCCTGCGACGGCATAATACGTATCGTCGATACGCCCAATCACAACAGGCTTGCCTTCTAATTCAAAGCGCTTCAATTGTCCCGTTTTGAGCAGGGAGTTTGCTGGACCTAGCGTGTGGTCTGCCATCTTTGCTATTCCTTATCGTACTTCAATTTTTGATAAGTCTCTAAGTCGTTAGCTGTTAGTCATAAGCTAAAGCTCAGAGACTATCGACTAAAGACTATCGACTATTCACTTAGCTGAGCGTCAGTATATCCAATCGCCTGCGCGACGAAAAGAAGGTCGGTGCTCGAAATGACCGACCTTCAGCGAACGTTCAGGTTTCAGGGGGAGTTCATGCTTTTTAAGAAATTAGTACGGAGATTAGATTTTGTAGGGGCAGACCAATGTGTCTGCCGACTATCGGGCACACACGCAGGTGCGCCCCTAAGTAGATGTCCGTCTTTAAGCGTTAAACTGCATAAAGCCCCCATGACCACTACCGCCAGTCCTATGACCCTGGAGTGCTCTCAGGGGCGGGTTCGGGCGTAGCGTCCGTCGTTCCACCACCTGAGTCGGAACCTGCTTCAGGAGTGCCTTCGGGTCCTTCAGCGCCTTCCTCACCGGGGACAAGCCGCCAGACTTTACCTGTATTACCCGTTGGCGCAAGGCTCTCGCTGGTGAGCACATAGAGTTCGCCAGCGTTGTCCTCGCCCAGTGACAAAATATAAGCACCTACGCGATTATTGTCGGTGTTGGTGACAGTCAGTTCGCCCCATTCCCACATATCACTTTCCTCAGACTCTTCTGCCCAGAGCAGTGTACCGTCGGGACCAGCCTCGAAAGAACTGGTGTAATCACCGAAGATATAGTAGCCTTCGAGGTCAGGCATCATGCTGCCGCGATACACATAGCCGCCGACGATCACCACGCCGACTTCATGGTCGTACTCGATGATGGGAGAAATGAGAGGCTCACCCATTGCGCCCGTCGTGGCACAGCTTTCCGGCGGATTCTCGGCGTCATTGGGATTGAAGCAGTGCGTACCTTCCATAATGTTCCAGCCGTAGTTGCCGCCTGCGGTGATAATACTCACTTCTTCGTAAAGCTCCTGCCCGGCGTCCGCTGCAAACAGCGCGTTATCCCCGCCGCGATCAAAGGAGATATGATAAGGATTGCGCAAGCCGTAAGCGTAGATTTCAGGCGCGATGCCATCTTGACCGACAAACGGATTATCTTCAGGAATAGCGTAGCTGCCGGGTTCGCCGTTCACGTCAATACGCAAGATACTGCCATGCAAATTGCTCAGGTCCTGCGCGTTGCCCAGCTCCGGCGTATGACCCATTTCGTTGTCGTTCGCTCCACCACCGTCGCCAATCGGGATGTAGAGATAACCATCGGGACCAAACGTGATATGCCCGGCATTGTGATTAAACTGGGGCTGATCTATGAGCAGCACATC
>CALMZT010000882.1 GCA_937870805.1 uncultured Chloroflexota bacterium | reverse complement strand
TGAGCCACTCAGCGCGCCAACGGCTGCTGTGAAGCCAAAAATGAACATCGGTTGCAGGAACAATGTCCATGTGAACTCCAACCCAAAACCCGTCAATACAATCGTCATGCCGAAAGAGTCGATAGCATATGCCAATCCACCCAGCAGTGTCGCGGCAATCACATGCTTAAGCTGAAAGACTTCGCGCGTACTTTCGTAAAACTCAATCAAAGGCTTATGAGAGCGTTTGACAAAAGGCAGTTTGCCAAGAATATCCAACAGGAAATACGCAAGTGGCTTAATCTGCACGGCGATTAAGCCCAGGACCAGCAGCCCGGTAGCGAAGAAGATGAACGCCTGCGCCCGCGCATCAACATTGATAATACTCCCGCCAAGCAGCAGCGCCGCAAAGACAATCGCAATCACCGACGTGCCATCAATCACACGTTCCGCAATCACGACAGGCACACTGCGCGCGACAGGCACACCCGTTTTAGCTCTTAGGACAACCGCTTTTAACACCTCCGCGATCTTGCCGGGGCTAACCGCCAGGGTGAAACCAGACACAAACAGCACCAAACTATCGCTCACACTGATTTTGTCGCGTGCGCCGATGACACCGAGGTAATACTGCCACTTGAGGAAGTGCAATCCCCACGAAACCATCTTGAGCAGCACAACAGGAATTAGAATTACCCAGGGATAGGTTCGCAAACTTTCAATCAATGCTTTGGTGTCAATCAGCGCCAGCAATCCAACATAAATCAGGAAGGCGATGGCTAGTCCGGCGAGGATTTGATTGCGATATTTCCGCATGAATTTTGTCCTGATGTTCTCTCAAGAATTCATTGTAGCAGCGCGCGCTATCGCATACCAGTGTGCTTCAGCTATAATGCGACGGCTAAATCGTTGGGTAATCGTCTGTTACACACAGGACGATGCGCGTGTAAACTTGTCCTTGTATGTCAAACGTGCAGGTAAATACGTTGCCGGAGATTTGAGAACTATGACCACTGAACACAATGATAACAATCAACTGCCACCTGATGGAGGCTTATCTGCGCCGCCGCGTTGGCTCTTGTGGGGCGTCATCGGGATATTTGTATTGGCGATTGTCGGAGGAGCAGCAGGGGTATGGGTATTCCGCGATGTGCTGCGCCCTAGCCAGCAGCAGCGCGTAATGGATATGTTTCCGTTCATGCGGGCATTTATGCGCGGCGGTGAGGCTCTGCCTACGCCAGAAATTCAGACAACAAATGCCAACGCGGCAGGCGATTTACTGTTAACACCATTTAGCTTTTCAACCGCTGCACCAACCGCGACTGAGGAAGCCGCCGCCACCGCTACAGTTGAGCCTACCGTGTTGCCAACAGCACTTCCAACAACCGCCGCCAGCCAACCGCCAGCGCCAACCGCTGCCGCCGTGCTGCCCACTCCCACACCTGTTACTCCAGTAGCAGTGCAGGTCAGCAGCGCGATAACTCTACCACCTGCAAATCGCCTCTACGGGTTCACCTATACTCGGCAAGATTGGAACAACTGTGGAGCAGCAAACGTGACAATAGCCTTGAGCTACTTTGGCTGGACTGAAGAGATGTCCTTCGCAGTCAGTTACCTCAAAACAGACCGTGAGGACAAAAACGTTTCGCCCAGTGAAATCGTTAACTTTGTAAACGAACAAACGGGGATTCGCGCAATCGCTCGTATTGCTGGCGATATTGATTTGCTGCGTGCGCTGTTAGCAAATAATTTCCCGGTGACCATTGAGACAGGCTATATGTTTGAGGGTTACGATTGGATCGGACATTATCGCACCCTTGTGGCTTATGATGACTTGCAGCAGCGGTTTTACATCTACGACAGCTTCCTGGGCAATGGCACCAGCGGCGAAGGCATCACTGAGACTTACACTGCGCTTGACGAAAACTGGCGCGCCTTTAATCGCACCTTTATCGTTTTCTACCAGCAGGAACGTGAAGCGGAGTTAGCACAAATTTTGGGCGATTTGGCAGATCCTCAGTTGGCAGCAGAACGTGCCCTCACCGTCGCACGGGAAGAAGCTATTGAAAACCCACAAGACAGCTTCGCGTGGTTCAACATGGGAACAGCCTTGACGCGGCTGGGTTTATATGAAGATGCCGCGACGGCTTACGATCAAGCGCGCCGCGTTCAGTTCCCGGAACTCCCCTGGCGTATGTTGTGGTATCAGTTCGGCATGTATGAAGCCTATTTTAACGTTGGGCGCTACGAAGATGTGTTGAGTTTAGTGGATGCTAACCTGAACAACGGTGGACAATACGTGGAGGAAACCTTCTATTGGCAGGGACGTGTCTACGCGGCGCAGGGGCAAAGTGGACAAGCCGCCGATTCCTTCCGCCGTGCGCTCTCACAGAATTCGAATTTCACCGCTGCCCGTGAAGCGCTCGAAGCACTGAACGCGTAGGGACAAGGCACGCCGTTCGTATAGGAAGTCATTAATGACCACGATAGACACCCAGGAAAAGCGCGATACTCGCATAGCCCGCTCAACGCTCATCGTCATGGTTGCCTTCGCGGCGGCGAAAATCGTCAGCCTCATGCAGACGGTGATCGTGGCACAGCGCTTCGGGATTGGACGCGATTGGGATACCTATGTTGCCGCCGACAGCGTGTCTGGACTAATCTTTACGCTGATTTCAGGCGGAGCACTGTCCTATGCCTTTATCCCCATCTTTAGCGGCTTTCTGGCGCGTGACGATAGAGAAGGCGCGTGGAAACTCGCCAGCAACATCTTGAACGTCGTCTTTCTTTTCGCGCTCGTCGTCAGCGCGGCGATTTTTATTTTCGCTGTACCGATTGCGCGTATGGTTGCGCCCGGCTTTGAGCCTGCCGCACAGGAGCAAACCGCGAATCTGCTGCGTATTTTGTTGTTAAGCACCATCATCCTATCCGTTAGCGGCATTGTCATGGGCATTCTGCAAAGCCATAATCACTTCCTCACGCCTGCGCTTGCGCCTGTGATGCTGGACTTAGGGATTTTGTTTGGGGTTGTCTTTCTCATTCAGCCGTTAGGGGTTTACGGCATCGCGTGGGGAACCGTATTGGGCATGGCGTTGCACTTAGGCATCCAAATCCCCACGCTGCTGCGCGTGCGTCCTCGTTGGCATCCTACTCTCGGCTTTAGCAATCCGGTGTTGTGGCGTGTGTTCCGTCTGATGCTGCCGCGTATTGCGGGGTTGGGGTTGTTTCTCTTTAACTTCCAACTGGCAATCAACATTGCCTCGCGCATGAGTGAAGGTGCGGTAAGTGCCTTTAGTTGGGGTTGGAAGCTGATGCAAATCCCCGA
>CALMZT010000881.1 GCA_937870805.1 uncultured Chloroflexota bacterium | reverse complement strand
ATCAAATTCATCAAAGCGGACATAATGCCTGCTCAAAGGCAGGCCGCAGTGCTGCACTTCCGCCTGGTTTGAGGGGTTTTCTCCACATTCTTGCCTTCAGCAACCGCTTAATATTCTGTCCTGCTGCTCGGAGTAACCCTTCCATGTTGACTTTCTGCAACCCCCTCAATCGAAATCGGCGCATCCCATGCCATTGCTTGCCTTCGCCAAATAAGGGTTCCACCCACACTTGGCGCTTGCGGAGGGCTTTCTTGTAAGCTTCCGTTTCCCGGTACAGGGCGACCCGGTCCAGCACCTCCTGGAAATACGAACGGAAAATATGGCGTCCACTTTGGCTTTCGGTACATTCACGCTTCACCGGACAGGCATTGCAAGTGGCCGGGTCAGCAATGTAGAGCAGCACCTGTTCGCTCTTTCGGCGCACCTTGAGCGGGAGTTCGTACCCTTGCGGACAGAGGTAGAGATCACGTTCGGCATTATAGACAAAGCGTTCCGCCGGATAGAACTCGGTGCGACGGTTGAAGTCGGCGGTGGGCAGGTAGGCACGAAGGCCATCCTGTTGGAGCGCCACGATATTCGCCACCGTGCCGTACTTGGTATCGCCGACGGCCATATCGGGTAACAGGGACCAGCGAAAGCGCACCCAGCGCGCCAGATCGAGCATCGGCGTGTTATCCATCACCGAGGCGGGTGTGACAAGCGCCGCCAGAATGATTCGCGCTTTGCCACCATCGACCACGTAGTGCGTATGGTAACCGAGTGAGGCATTCTGGCCGTTGTAAGCCTTCATCGGCGTCGCGTCTGGATCGGTTCGACTGACTTGGCGGTCACTCGTTCGGTGATACCAATATTTCGTGGTGCGCGACAAGCGGCGCGTTCCACTATATTGCTCGACAAAGTGGCGCGGCGGAGGGGCAGTCGGGTCAGAGACTTCAGATGGAAATAAGCCTTTGAGGTGTTTGCTCACCACTTCCAAGCGCGGCTCCAGGCTGTCCACATCGGCATTGGCCCGGACCTTGGTGCCGTCAAAGTACAATTCCTTGCCCCAGACTAACCCGGCTTGCTGACACAAGGCGACGATGTGTTCAAAGAAGCGTTGGAAAACGTCCAGGCCATAGCGGTCACGGATTTTACTGAGCGAACTGTGGTCCGGAACCGGCTCATCGAAGTCGTAGCCCAGATACCAGCGGCAGGCCAGATTGAGATTGACCATCTCCATGAGTTGTCGTTCGGAGCGGATACCTTCAAAGAACATGATGAGATGCAGCTTGAAGAAGATGACTGGATCAACAGAGGGCCGTCCCATGCCAGTGGCGTAACAATCCTTCACCAAGTCTCGAACAAAGCTCAGGTCAAGATTGGCTTCGACTTGGCGGTAGAAATTGTCGTCCGGTACAAGCCTGTCAAGCGTCAACTGCGGATGAACCTGAAAGAGTTTGACTTTTTGTCCAAGCATGGGAATTCACCGAAAACGTTCCACACAGAAATTTATCGCCAACCGCTATGGTACGACTGAGGCCAACCTCAGCCGCTGGCTGAAACGGCACCGCTTACAACGTAGCGAAAGTGAACCCTAAATGAGCCCCTTTAACGACCGTTGAGATGTCTCCCCTGTCTGTTAAAGCTGTCGCAGTTGCTGGTTCACCGCTTCGAGGTCGAACGCTTCAGGATCGAATGAGCCGCCGATCCAATCGGTGTACATCTCATGCTCCGGATGGGCCGGATCGCGCACTGCCGCCATGAAGTCATCGTAACTCCAGATCCCGCCGACATCCTCCGGCGGACAAGCCCGTTTGCCGGTCAGACAGACGGGATACTTGACCCCAGGCTCCGGCGTCAGCATCTTCTCAACGAGAATGGCATGCGCCCAGCTATCCCCAAAGTCGTACTCATAGATAAAACGGTCTTTGACCCCGGCCACAAGCTGCTCAAGCTTGACGCGCCGCTCGTCCTTCACTTCCATATCCCAGCCAGGATTGGGCACACCGTAATACTCGTTCCGGACGATGAATTGATGCAGATGCGAGTCGGTCCAGCCCATTGTGATCTGGAGAATATCGTGGAGTCGCGCGAAGGTCGTACTGCCTCTGACTTGGATACAGCGCCAAATCGGCGGTTTACTGTCTTTCAAGGTGACCTTGAGTTGATAGACCGGACTGGCATCCACTTTCTTGGACGGCATCATCCACCTCCGCGCGCCTTCGCCGTTTAGCGGTCGCCAAGACAAACCATTTTAGCTCGGCGTTCTCATTAGGCCGACTTTTTCAACACGCTGAATTAATATCATAATTAAATATGGCGCGTTCTGCAAGAGGACGAGGGGGCTAGGAAATGCCTGACCGTGGGAGGCTATCGGGGGCGCCAGGAAAGTCCGTTGTCAAAACAACCTGGTCGTGCTCATGGATCATTTTGTATCATGATCTGGCGTGCGGATGTTGACCTCTAAGGCGAAGTCATCACCTAACGCTTTGACATAACGCCGCAGCGTGTTCAGCGTGTAGCGGTCGTAGCCACGCTTCTCAATGCGCGCCACCTGCGCCTGCGAAACGCCCATACGCTCCGCGACCTGCGCCTGAGTCAAACCGGATGCATGGCGCGCGTCGGCAAGCTGTAGCCAGAGGTCACCCTTAGCAGCCTCCTCCTCATAGAGCTTCCGCGTTTCAGGGTTAGATAAGAGCCGCTCGCGCCATGCCTCATACCGACGTTGCCCTTCGGTAATCTTGTCCTCTAATTGCTTGTCCATTTAATTCCCTTCTCGTCTCAGAAAATCATCCATCCGTTTCTGCGCGATTTCGATTTCGCGTGAGGGTGTTTTCTGTGTTTTCTTTTGAAAGCCATGTAAAAGCACGATCCGACGTCCTGTAAAGAAGAAATAAACAATGCGATAAATATTCTTCCCGCTTTCTTCCCGAAGTTCCCAGAGTTTCCCATCAACACGTTTCACAAGCGGCGTTCGTGCGTGGATATTTCGTAACCTCAATTCCTCAATTGACCAAGCAAGCCGGTTCTGGGTTTTGTCGTCGAGTGATTCAATATACGCTTCGACAGGGCTATCGCCTCGTTCATCTACATAGAAGTCTATAAGCCATTCCTGTTTCGAGGTCATTATACGAATTTTAGTATAAGCGTGAGGTAAATGTCAAATTGCCAACGGTATTATCGCCTGCCCGCGCGCCAGTTGAACGGCGTAATCGCGCTGGCGGTCGCCGCGCCGCATTGCAGCGGAATATCCTACGCGAACGGCGGAGCCGATGGTGAGCACCGAAACAACGGTAGCAACGAACGCAAAGAATGGGCAGCGAGTCATGGCAACTCTCCGGCAATACGTTAGAGTAATAAATTAACACCATAATTAAATTTGGTGCGCTCTGCAATGGGGGACTAAAGTAGCGACGTGAAACTTTGACAGGAAAGCCGATCAACTGAATTAAGACTCTTCGGACGCTCTGCTGAATTCAACGGCAAACACCAGAAACTGGCGATCCATTCGCACTTCTAATTTATGATCTATTGCAGACGTCAATCATCTTCATCAATGGTTCCCACAATAAAAGCAAGATATTTGGGCTGACAGTACAGAGAGGTCTCAGAATCGGCGTTGTTGGCAACAATTACTGAAGCGATATTATTACGGTCGAATATTTGCTTTAGGCGGCTAATGGCAGCCAGTGAGCCTGTAACCTGCCATTCGTGTCTTTATGTTTCAAATACATACACAGTCGAATGTAGTGTTCTTGAAATAGCCTGCTCGTATTTTCGCCGCATATCAGAACGCCCAACTTTCGCTACGGTGTTCTGCGGCGGGAAAAACTCCATATTAACTCTGTTCCCATCTGTCTGATACTCAATCAGTGCATTGTTGGTTAAATGACTTAGGAGCGTTGTTGCGGAATTCCTGTCTTTTCCTGCGACAGTCAATTTGACACGTAATCGTGTCCCCTTTTTTCCTTTGCATGTGACGTCTAATACCCTCACTCCTTTGGCTTCAAGCTGTTTCTTGTATCTATTCGCTATCCAAAACATCAGGTCTCGCTCACGATCCCTTAATGGTATTCGACAGTCGTGAAATGGCCATGGGGGTCGCGGCAAATCGAGGACAGTTCTACTGCCATGATTACACGAAAACAAGAAAATTGGTTTGCCACAATACCTGCAATCCACTTCAAAAATGCGAGTGCTGCACCATGGACCATAAGAACCCCGTAAATAGCTCACGCGGATCAGCCTTTTGAATGCCCCAATTTATTCTTGAATTCTAATACCTGTCGATGACATAAACTACTCGCAAATTGAGGGCTTTTCAACGCTTTGAACTCGAACAGCAAGCTGACTTCACCTGTACTTCTCCCCTCCCCTACGCCATAATAGAGCCAACCCGTAATCTGAATTGAAAATGACCGGACTGCATGGATCCGAAGCACATTCGCAATTTCTCGATCATCGCCCATATTGACCACGGCAAAAGCACCCTCGCCGACCGCCTGCTCCAGCTCCCGCACACGGT
>CALMZT010000880.1 GCA_937870805.1 uncultured Chloroflexota bacterium | reverse complement strand
CGTGCCCGTCTGCCTCAGCAACGAAAATCACGCCGTTGCTAGACACCATACGCTGCTCAATCAGTTGACGCTGTTCGTCTACACTGCGCAATGGATCGCCACGCGAACGGAGAATACCGTTATAGGGTTCGTCCGAAACGCGGCGTGTATTCTCTAAAAGCTGCGCCGCGTCATCAGGCGTGGCGGGACGGATGCTAAAGTTTATGCTCATGGCTTTACACGTTGGTTGACGATGGCGGGAAGCCTTCACGATACAGGCGCATGGATTCGATGATCGCCTGTTTCGTTTCTTCAATGCCTACCCATCCCTCATTTTTCACTTCCACATTCTCAAGCTGTTTGTAGGTCATGAAGAAGTGTGCGACTTCGTTGGGGAAGTGCGCGGGCACATCATCCATCGTGCGAATATCATTGAAATTTGGGTCTGTCGCCGGCACGGCAAGTACCTTGTAATCCTGCTGTCCCTTGTCGATCATCTTGAACATGCCCAACGGACGCGCTTCGATGACGCAGCCGGGATACGTCGGTTCGCTCATCATGACCAGCACATCTAACGGGTCGCCATCGCCCCAATAAGACTGCGGGATAAAACCGTAATCGCCGGGGTAGTGCAACGAACTATAAAGTACACGATCCAGCTTGATGACACCTGCTTTTTTGCTGTATTCATACTTATTGCGGCTGCCTTTCGGCACTTCCACGACGACGTAGATTGTGTCGGGTGGATTAGGTCCTGCTGATAAATTATGCCACAGATGCACAGTCATATTGTTTTTCTCCAAGAGGCTGAGTATTAGCCATTCGCGGCAGGATGGCTGCCGAGTGCGCTCTATTCTACCCTTAAGAATTCACGTTTGCCGCAAGTGTGTTTGCCATTTATAATGGGTGTGATTAGGCTCACCACGCCCACAAACTTGAGAAAACGCATGAGTGAACAACCCGAAGTTCAGGTACGCCTTGAAGATCGTATACGTTTAATGTCGGCTGTGCTATCCGTCACCGACTATCCCGATAAAGCGCAAGAGCGCAAGCCGCATGGCACACACGCCCATGCGCGCGCAACACGTAAATACCTCAGCGAGTTCAAGACTCACGAAGCTGTGAAGTCAACGCAAACCTTACTCGACAGCGGACAAACACCGTTAGAAGCCCTCTTTGCGTTAGTGATGATGATGCAGTGGCCCGATTTGACACTGGATGCTGCGCCCAAGTGGATGCCGCCGCGCTGGAACGAACAGCTACGTGACTTTTACCAAAAAACCAATCTGGCAAAATTCTGGCAAGATGAACGCGAAGTATGGGAAAAAAGCGTCAAAGAATCCAAGAAGATGCTGGGCGAAACACATCTGAAAGAATTCCTTAAGCCATTTTTGGGCGACATTTCAGAGTCGATGGTCTTTGTGCCGAACGTCAGCTATCCCACCGATCATGAGCTTGGCTTGCGCCTGGGGAAGGAGTTGATCGTCATCACCCCGCCCTGGCTGGCATGGGGTGAAAGCCCACCGTGGCCCTTTGACGAAAATGTGGCACATATCTATGGCTCGATCATCAATCAATTTTCGCGTCATGTCCTGATGAACCAGCTACGGGCAAGTGCCGAAAAGATTGCCGAAGTCGCCGATGCTAATCCGCTGCCGCTGCCCGATCACTTCAAAGCCACGTATCCTACGTGGGCAGAACAATTTACGGCGCTGTTCGGTTTATCCTCGACGGCGATGTATTTGCAGGACTATATCAGTAAGCGCGAAGCCGATTCGTATTTGACGATTGAGCGCAAAATGCACAAGCTGGATATTCTGCCACCGATGATTAGCGTGCTGCGGCGCTATGTGCAGGAACTCAGCAGCGGACGCTATCAGAACATTGTTGATTTCCTGCCTGTCTTCCCCAAGCAGCTTCGTGTCGCCAATCGCATCGTAAGAATGTAATTAGAACGCCGGGAAAACACCGCCCGGCGTTTTCGTTTCTCTACAAAACCCCCTAAATTCTGGTTGTTTATATTTTTAGAAATAGTGTAATCTACAGATGTATGGATTACACCCATTGAGGAGATATTATGTACATGAAAAGATTCGCGATGGTAGTTCTCTGTGCGCTGATGATGACGGCGTGCAGTTTGGGCGCGACAGGCAATACCTCAAACGATGCCGCTGCCGCACAGCGCTTCCTGCCGACTGTGCCAGGCTACACAGCCCAAACTGCGACGAGTATTTCCAGTGCGTTAGGGAATCTCGGCACTGGTGCATCTGTGCTGACCGGTAATCCGGCGCTCGCGGTGCG
>CALMZT010000879.1 GCA_937870805.1 uncultured Chloroflexota bacterium | reverse complement strand
AACGAATAACGAATAACGAATAACGAATAACGAATAACGAATAACGAATAACGAATAACGAATAACGAATAACGAATAACGAATAACGAACAACGAATAACGAACAACGAATAACGAACAACCCAAAATGCCCAAATCAATCCTGATCGACCCCACCGAAATGCGCCAGCGCAGCGTCCTCACGCCGCCGCACATCCCGATCAACGCTTACATCAGTGACCCCGAAGCTGAAGCGCGCAAATACGGCACAGACAATCTCGTGCGTATCTACCGCGATATGGTGTACATCCGCGAGTTCGAGACGATGTTAGACCGTATCAAGCGTGAAGGCAGCTACGAAGGCGTCGAATACAATCACAAGGGACCCGCGCACCTGTCCATCGGGCAGGAGTCGGCGGTGGTCGGCATGGCGTACCATCTCAGCGCCGACGACTTCATCTTTGGCTCGCATCGCAGTCATGGCGAAATCCTTGCCAAGAGTTTTGCCTGCATTCACCAGATGCACGACGACGATTTACTGCGCATCATGGAAACTTACATGAATGGCGCAATCCTGCGCGTGATAGAGCAATCCACAGCGGGCAGCGTCAAGGAACTCGCGGTCAATTACGTGCTGTATGGGGCGCTGGCGGAGATTTTTGGGCGAGAAAACGGCTTCAACAAGGGCATGGGTGGCTCAATGCACGCCTTTTTCCCACCCTTCGGCGTCATGCCCAACAACGCCATCGTCGGCGGCTCAGCAGATATTGCCGTTGGTTCAGCACTGTTCAAGCGTATCAACCGCCAGCCAGGCATCGTCATCGCCAACATCGGCGACGCTTCGCTAGGCTGCGGTCCCGTGTGGGAAGCGATGATGTTCGCCGCGATGGATCAGTACGTGACGCTGTGGGACAAGGAAATCGGCGGACGCCCTCCGATGCTGTTCAACTTCCTCAACAACTTCTACGGTATGGGTGGGCAGCCTGTCGGCGAAACGATGGGCGTAGGGGTGCTGGCGCGCGTCGGCTTGGGCGTCAATGCTGATGCCATGCACGCCGAACGGATTGACGGTTATAACCCGCTTGCCGTTGCCGATGCCATTGAGCGTAAGAAAAAGATACTCGAAGCAGGTCGCGGACCTGTTTTGTTGGATACCGTGACCTATCGCTTCTCAGGTCATTCGCCATCCGATGCGTCAGCCTATCGTGAGCGCGCCGAAATCGACCTGTGGCGTGAACAGGATGCGCTTGCCACTTATCGCCGCTATTTGCTGGACAACGGGCACGCCGATGAAGCCGCGCTCGATTTTTATTCCAGCGATATTGTGTCGCGCCTCGTGCCCATCTTGAAAGCCGCTGCGTCGCTGGAAATTTCGCCGCGCGTGAATACCAACGTGGACAGCATCGGCGGCATGATGTTTTCCAACACATTTAAGGAACGCATGGCAGAGGGCGAACCCGACGTGCTGCAATCCAAAGCCGAAAGCCGCCTGAGCGTGACACACGCTAAAAATCGTTTTGGCTTAGAAAACGGCAAGCCTCTGCCCAAGCTCAAATGCGTGACCTACGCCGAAGCGCTGTTCGAGGCGATGATGCACCGCTTCTACCAAGACCCGACGATGATCGCTTACGGCGAAGAAAACCGCGATTGGGGCGGCGCGTTCGGCGTGTATCGTGGCTTGACCGAAGCGCTGCCCTATCATCGACTGTTCAACACGTCGATCTCCGAAGGCGCGATTGTCGGCACGGCGGTAGGTTACGCGCTGTCCGGTGGGCGTGTCGTTGCCGAGTTGATGTACTGCGACTTCATGGGGCGTGCGGGCGATGAAATCTTTAACCAGATGGCGAAGTGGCAGGCGATGTCCGCCAACGTGCTGACGATGCCGCTAGTGCTGCGCGTGTCGGTTGGCGCGAAGTATGGCGCACAGCATTCGCAGGATTGGTCGTCGCTGTGCGCGCATATCCCCGGCTTGCAGGTGATGTTCCCCGCCACGCCCTACGACGCCAAAGGCATGTTGAACCTGGCGCTGCGCGGCACTGATCCTGTCGTGTTCTTCGAGAGCCAGCGCCTATATTCTGAACCCGAAACGCTGGTTGCAGGCGGCGTACCGATTGACTACTACGAAGTGCCGCTGGGAGAGCCTGCCGTTCGCCGCGAAGGGCGTGACTTGACCATCGTGACGATTGGCGCGACCCTGTACCGCGCTCTAGAAGCAGCAGATGAATTGCAAAGCAAACACGACTTGTCGGCGGAAGTGATCGACGCGCGCTTCATCAACCCCCTGAACTATGAAACCATCATCCAGTCGGTGAAGAAAACGGGCAAAATCGTGCTGGCGTCGGATGCCTGTGAACGCGGCTCGTTTTTGCACACGATGGCATCGACGATCACACAGTTGGCATTCGATGAGCTGGATGCGCCGCCTGTGGTCGTGGGCGCGCGCAACTGGATTACGCCGCCCGCCGAACTGGAAGACGCCTTTTTCCCACAGAAAGAATGGCTGTTGGATGCGATTCACGAGTATATTTTGCCGCTGAGTGGTCATCAGGTGACGACGGTGACGGGACGCGATGAGGTCATGAGACGCAATCGGTGGGGGGTGTGATTTGTTCTCTGGTTTCTATCTTTCAGAAAATCGCGCCAAGACAACATCCCAATAAGAAGCATGTTGAATCATTCTTAAAATAAGCTCTTCATCAATCTCACCTTTATCTGTGATGGGAAGATCGAGATTCATTTTCGCCAATTTTGCAGTATAGCACTGGCGACCATAAGAATAACGCCACTTTTGATGATTGATCATGAAAGCTAAAAAAAATAGGGTTGCTGGCTGAAACCTTTGTTTTGGTTTACAAACAACGACATTATCGGTAGCGATGAAGTCGTCCAACTGAACAAAAGCGTCGCCACTGACGGTGCTGACAGTAACATATCCTCTAGGATAAGCATTAGCTTTATCTGGCTTGTCGAAATATCCCACAACGCCATTGTCAGTTGAAACTCGCGAAATTGTCATATAGTTGCCGGGGTCTAGATCGGCGATTGAATGAAAATCGCCTCGTTTAATATCGAAAATTTGTAGAATGCTAAACTTACCCCAAAGAATATCAAGCCGGTCTCTTTGCATTGGTTTGTGTGTTACAATTTCCGTTGCCATATTCAGAGAAGGAACTTGATTGGTGCCTTCTCTCCTTGCTTTAATCAAAAATGCTATTGCATCTCTCATTGTCTGCTCAAGCCCTAGCCGAATTTCGTCTCGTGTTGGTAAAGTTTGTTCTAAGTAGTTCTCTGGAACAAGTTCTAGTAGGTTGTCATCGAAATCAATGGGGATTGCTTGTTGAAATTGCTGAATGGTTTCAACGGCATAGTTAGGATTCCGAATAAATGCCTTTTGCAGATCTTTTACCTTTAGAAGGTCATTCGAGGCTTTAGAGTTAGGAAGTCTTTTCCCTTTACTTTTCAATAAACCATCATTTAAAGCGCGAATCCACAACACTTTCTGATCGCGTGGATGCGGGACGCCTTTTCTAATAAATACGCCTACAGGGATAACGCCTACGGGATAAAACAAATCATTTGGAAATGTAATGACCGACAACAGGGTGTGATGGGTGAGAAGAGAATTCTTTCGCCAATTCAAATATGTTCCGGGACGTACCATTGCAGAGTAAGGCAAAATGGTAAAAAGCAGCCCGCCATCCTGCATTTGTCTCAAAGCTTGATCGACAAATCGAAATTCCTTTTCGTCGCTATTTTTCAGCGCGAACGGCGGATTCATCATCACTTTGGTTACAGGCGGTTCAACTGATGGTACATCCGTATATTTGGCTGTTACTACACCTTTTTCGACATGCTGAGCAAGGAATTTCGAGAAACAATTTCCTTCTTGAATATTGTTTTTTCCATCGCCCCGAAAAATCATATTGACGACAGCTAGAGCAGCTACCCCTGAATCTTGCTCAATACCAAAAACAGAATATTGCTTAAAACGAGCTAGTTGATTAACGTTTGAGGTCTGTTTGACGTAATCAAGGGCGGCAACTAGAAATCCCCCCGTGCCGCAGGTTGGGTCATAGACAATATCATGATGTTGTATCTCCATCACTTCAGCGATAAAACGAGTAATATGTCTGGGAGTCAACACGATACCTAAGTCTTGTGCCCAGTTCGCATACTTGAGAAAAACTTCATAAAACGCACCTAACCAATCATCACCGGAATTCATTGCTGAGCGAATGTTCAGTCCGTTAAGTTGCTGAAGAGTGTCAACAAGTGCCTTTCTAAACTTAACGTGATTATCTGGGGTAGTAGGCAAAGAAATCTTAATATAATCATAGAATTCGTCTTTCTTTTGGCTCTGCAATACGCTTTTAACACGCGAATTGATGTCTCCTATTAAAACAGTTGGTGAACGCTCTTCCACATTCACTCCTGTATTGCTTAGAGTAGATAGTAGCAACGCTGCCATGACTGCCGCACGTTGATGGGGATTAACGGCTCCTAGATGTAGTATCTTATTAATCAATTCAGCCCGTGAGAGAAATAACTTCTCATCCACATGTTGGTTTTCAATATTTGGATTGTTTGTTCGCAGGATGATTTCAGTCTGTTCTGGAGATAGCAACGATGAAACTTCAATGCCATTTATTTTTACAGGCACAAAGTAATTTCCGTCAAAAAAGAGAGTGCGAATCAAAAAAGAATCGAAAGAGTTTCCAGCAACCCCGGAAATGAATTTGACTTGTAATAAATTGCTTTTATTAAGTTTTTGGGCATAATTTTCAGCTTCACGAAGGGCTTGATTGAGTTGCATATGAGATCGTTTTGCCTCGACAACCCACAGCACTCGTTCTGTAACCTTAACTACATTTTCAGGTCTATCGAGACCAAGATGTTTTTTGATTTCAAGATTAGCTAGACACTCATTCTGCGTATATACTTGTCCTCCTCCAAAGCGCTCAGGATTACGAGTATCCCAACCAAGCATTTTTAAATTTTCTTTGATGAAAACATAGGCATCAACTTCTGTAGATTTAGGTTTGTTAGACATAATGTAACCACCTTTGCATTTTGAAATTATTATACTCTTTCTAATTTTGACACAAAAGTTCTATACCCACAAGGTTGGGTCTAAGATTCTCAGGAATTAAGCTCAAACTATAACCTTGATAAAGTTAGTTCTATGAAACAATACATTCTTGCGCACTACAACGGCACCACAGGCAACAAAGCCACCCTCTATGACCGCGAAGGCAACCTCGTCGGCAGCGCCTTTTACGGCTACAACACGATCTACGAGTACACAGGCTGGGCAGAGCAAAACCCTAACGACTGGTGGCAAGCCGTCTGCATCAACACCCACAAGCTGCTGATACAAACGCGCGTCAAAGGCGACGACATTGCCTGCATCACCTTCAGCGGGCAGATGCAGGGCGTCGTGCCGCTGGATAAAGAGGCGCGTCCGGTGCGTTCCGCCATCATCTGGGCAGACCAGCGCGCTACCGAGCAGGCACAGCGCATCGGCGAAAAAATCCCGATGGCAGAAATGTATCGCATCACCGGACACCGTTTGAGTGTCGCCTACAGCCTGCATAAAATCCTGTGGATACGCGACCATCAGCCGGACATTTTCCAGCAGACACACAAGTTCGCCCACGCCAAAGACGCCATCGCCGCGCGGCTGACAGGCGAATTCGCCACCGAACCCTCTGATGCCAGTGGTATGAACCTGTACGACCTCGAAAAAGGTGAATGGTCAGCACGGATTTTAGATGCTGCGGAACTTGACGCTGATTTGCTGCCGAAACTGCTGCGCTCTGTGGATGTCGTCGGTGGGGTGCTGCCGCTTGCGCGCGAACAGGTCGGTCAGGTAGGCCGTGAAGTCGCGCAGCCCGGCGCGGACCTCCTCTTGCGCCCCCGGGTCGCCGGCGCGGTCGACGCGCAGCAGGTTCTGCGTCCAGCCGCGGATCTGCGGCCGGTCCTCCCGCGGAAT
>CALMZT010000878.1 GCA_937870805.1 uncultured Chloroflexota bacterium | reverse complement strand
AGACAGCGTGGCAGCACTTGTTCCCCGCGCTGAAATCGAAGGCGAGATGGGCGATTCGGTCACAGGAGATACGCCTGTATTCATCAAGCGTAATGGGATGATCGATATTTTGCCCATCGAAGATTTATATGGCGGACAAAAAACCTTTGCGCATAACCGCTACCGGAATATCTACAGAAAAACAAAGGGCAAGGGGATGGATCGCGTCCAAATCCTGACCCATGAAGGCTGGAAGAATATCAACGCGGTCATTTTCAAGCAAAATGTGCATCAGAAACCCATTATGGTGACTCAGACCCACGATGGCATGGCAAAAACCACACCCGATCACTCGCTGTTTGTGAACGGGGCAGAAGCAAAACCCTCCGAAATCACAGAGGGGACGGTGGTGGATCTCTTCTGTCCAGAGATCGAAAACTATCGAACCCCCTTAGTTGAGGACGTAGCTTGGATGCTGGGTTTCTTCTGCGCCGAAGGGTCGATACATGGCAGAATGATCAAAGTGGCAGTCACTGATTCTGATTTGATCCGTAAAGCACAAGACATTGCCGAGAGAAGTCTGTGTGTAAAGACACGAGTAGACGTTCGGCAATATCCTGAAGGGAATCCTAGACAAGACCTATATACGCTGACTTGCTCAACCAGAGAAGATGTTTTTGCGCTGTTTGCGCAATGTTATTCGAAGAAAAGCAAGTACAAGAAAGTGCCAGATATTGTGCTCAATGCTGAACCAGCCGTAAAAACAGCTTTTCTTGAGGGTTTTAAGGCGGGTGACGGGAATAAAGCCAGTCGTCATCAGTACGAACTGTACACCACTTCATTTGCCCTGGCATCTGGTTTACATTATCTGGGGTACTGTTTAGGGTACTTTGTATATGTCACTAATCGAATCAAAGCTGGAACCAATTCGGTAGAGATTGCTGTAGTCATGATGCGTGAACCCAGCCGTCGTTATCAAAATGGAGAAGTGAAAAAAATCAGGCAAATTGCGCCCCCTGAGTTTTTATATGATGTGGAAACTGAAGCGGGTACCTTTGTCGGTGGGGTGGGTTTCATCGTACATCATAACAGTCACGTTGGTTTGCAGGCACGTTTGATGAGCCAGGCGCTGCGTAAGCTGTCGGGCGCAATCAAACAGTCGAATGTCTCCGTCATGTTCACCAACCAACTGCGCGAGAAGGTGGGAGTCATGTGGGGCTGCTTTACTAGCAGCACGCGCGTCTTATTGGCAGATGGCACGACAGAAGCGATTGCTAATCTCGTAAATCAGAAAATGGATGTGGAAGTCGTTTCATTTAACGCCGAAACTGGGCAATTCGAGCCGCGCCGTGTGGTTAATTGGTTCAACAATGGCAAAACCGACGAATTCTTGCAGTTGACGCTGGCAAATGGACAAACCCTCACCTGCACGGCAAACCATCTACTGATGACTGAAGCTGGTTACAGACACGCGGATGAGTTTGAAGTTGGCGATACACTGCTTACGGCACTCACCACTGCTGAGCTTGCGGTGGCTGCGGTTGGCTTCAACATGATTGAAATTGAAACACTTCCTGTTTCTAACTACCAAGCTGTCCCTGTAACTATTACAGCAATTGATGTCATTCAGCCTGTACTTGAAGAGGCTGATCGTTTTGACATTGAAGTTGAAGGCAATCACTGCTACGTTGCTGATGGTGTTGTTGTCCACAACTCTCCCGAAACGACCAGTGGTGGTCGCGCGCTCAAGTTCTATGCCAGCGTGCGCCTCGACATTCGCCGCATAGAATCGCTGAAGCAAGGCGATGAGGTCATCGGCAACCGTACCAAGGTGCGCGTGACCAAGAACAAAGTCGCTGCGCCATTCCGTGAAGCTGAGTTCGACATCATGTTTTACGAAAACGGTATCAGCAAAATGGGCGAGATCATCGACCTCGGCATTCAAATGAATTTGATCGAAAAGCGCGGCGCGTTCCTGCGTTATAACGATGGCTTGCTGGGACAAGGACGCGAGAATGCCAAGCAGTTCTTGCGCGAAAATAAAGCCGTTGCCGACGAAATCGAAGACCAGATTCGCGCGTCTTACGGTCTGCCGTCGCTGCTCTCATTGCCGGGACACCTACCGACCAACCCAATTCCGGCGGTTGCGGTGATGGAACCGGAAATCGAAGAATAACTCTCTACTTACACATCATCAAACGGGATGGCAGCAACGCCGTCCCGTTTTTTGTTGCGTCAAGAAATTCGCTGTTCGCCCTTTAAGTCTGTTTCCATAGATAGGCAAGCACTACGTTCACGACAACAGCTACCGCGAAGACCGCAGCAAGCGTAGGTTGTCCCGCGCTGGCCAGCGCCAATGCAGCCGCGCCGAACAGGATGAGTTGCAGTAGCAAATGCCATGTCGGTGAAACTCGTCTTGATGACCTGGGTGCCATGAATATGCCCCAAAAAATCGCAACCAGCAGCGGTACACCAATGCCCGCGATAAATCCCAACTGAGTCTGGAAGCCCCAATAGGCAAACGCCGCCAGCATACATAACTCCAGCAAAAAGCTCAGCGCCAGATTGGCGTATTTTAGCAGTGTCATGGGAGTGCGTTCCTGTTCACCATAGGGGCTTAGACTATAGAACCGATCAGTAATTTTATCTACCCAAGCTCGGCATTTCTCGTTATAACTAACCTCTAGAAATCTACAGCTAAAAACTAAGGACTCCTCAATGGCAAAAATCGGATACATCGGACTCGGCATCATGGGCGGAGCGATTGCGCGCAACCTGATGAAAGCGGGGCATGAACTGGTCGTTCACAATCGTAGTCAAGGCGCTGTGCAGCAGTTGGTGAGCGAAGGCGCAAAAGCTGCCTCATCGCCAAAGGAAGTTGCTGAACAGGTGGAATTTGTGTTTACAAACCTGCCCGACTCGCCCGATGTGGAAAAAGTGGGGCTTGGTGAAAACGGCATTATTCAAGGCGCACACGAAGGACTGATTTACA